>NZ_ATDO01000122.1:0-21528 GCF_000445085.1 Sphingobium sp. HDIP04
GAGGCATGCCTTATGGTCCTGGACTGGCGGCATTTGGCATCGATCCCGCCCGGCTGCTGATCGGCGTGATGGCCGATGAGGCCATGCTGCTGCGGGCGGCGGTCGATGCGCTGCGCTGCCCCGCGCTGGGCGCGCTGCTGGCGGAATTGCGCGGTCCGGCGCCCTTGCTGGACCTGACCGCCAGCCGGCGGCTGGCGCTGGCGGCGGAGTCGTCCGGCGTCACGGCCTTCATGTTGCGGGTAAGCGGCGATCCGGTGCCGAGCGCGGCGGACACGCGCTGGCGCGTGGCGGCGGCGCCATCGCCGCCCTTGCCGGGAAATGGGCCGGGCAGGAGCGCCTTCGACCTCAGCCTGCTGCGGCGGCGGGCGGGGCGGGATGGGCTTTGCTGGCGGCTGGCCTGGGACAATGGCCGGGGCATGTTTGAAGAAAGGGAAGGTGGGCGCGATGAACGCCATGGCCTTGGACAGGATGGCGGCGGACGGGACGGCGGAGGACGCGATGGGCAAGCGCCGCTATCTGGCGCTGTGGTTCCCGTTCCTGCCGATCGACCGGCTGCGCATCGCGCGGCCTGACCTCTGGGCGCAGGGCGAAGGACCGGCCGTCGTCGTCGAGCAGGTGCGCGGCGCGATGCGGCTGGCGACGCTCGACGCCGATGCCTTGGCCCTGGGCCTGACGCCCGGCATGACGCTGGCCGATGCGCGTGCGCGGGAGCCCGAACTGCGCGTGTTCGATGCCGATCCCCATGGCGACCAGGACTGGCTGGAGCGGCTGTGCGACGGTTGCGCCCGCTATACGCCGGTCGCCGCGCTGGATTCGCCCTTCGGCCTGATGCTCGACATTAGCGGCTGCGCGCATCTTTGGGGCGGGGAGGACATGCTGGCGCGAGAGGCGACGGAGCGGCTGGAGCGCCATGGCATGCGGGTGCGCCATGCCCTTGCCGGAACGGCGGAAGGCGCGCATGCGCTGTGCCGTTTTCCGGTCGGCGCGGCGGCGGACGAGGATGCGGCGCTGCGCCGCCTGCCGGTGGAGGCGTTGCGGCTGGAGGATGAAAGCGCGGTGGCGCTGCGCCGGGCGGGGTTGCGGACCGTGGGAGATCTGGCGGCGCGGCCGGCGGCGGTCCTGGCGTCGCGCTTCGGCGAGGAGGCGGTGGACGCGTTGAATAACCTGCTGGGGCTGGGGCGGCGGCCGCTCGCGCCCCGGCGGTCGCGCCCGGCGATACGGATCGAGCGGCGCTTTGCCGAGCCGATGGCCAGCACCGCCTTTGCCCTCCGGACGCTGGAGGAGATGGCGGCCGAGGCGGGGGAGCGGCTCAGCGAACGCGGGCAGGGCGGGCGGCGGTTCGAGGCGCTGTTCTTCCGCAGCGACGGCCTCGCCTTTCCCTTGCGGGTGGAAACCAGCCTGCCGGTGCGGGACGCGCCCGCGATCATGCGGCTGGTGCAGGAACGGATCGATGCGCTGTCCGATCCGCTGGACCCCGGTTTCGGCTTCGACATGCTGCGCCTTGCCGTGCAGCGGGCGGAGCCAATGGCGCCGACGCAACTGGCGCTGGAAGGGGGAGAGGCGCGTCGCGAGGAAAGCGTCGCGGCCCTGGTCGACCGGCTGTCGATCCGGGCAGGCCGGGCGCGCATCCAGCGGCTTCACCCGAAGGACAGCCATGTCCCCGAACAGGCCCAGCTTGCCCTGCCCGCCGTGGAAAGCCGCGCCCCCATGAACTGGCCGCAGGAGGGGGAGGAGGGGGAGCCGCCCATGCGCCCGCTGCATCTGTTCGATCCGCCCCAGCCGATCGACGTGGTGGCCGAGGTGCCCGATGGTCCGCCGCATCGCTTCCGCTGGCGCAAGGCATTGCATGAAGTAACGCGCTATGAAGGCCCCGAACGCATCGCGCCCCCATGGTGGACGGCCAGGGACGGCGCGCTGGAGGGGGAAAGCGTGGGGTTGACCCGCGACTATTATCGGGTCGAGGATGCGCGGGGGCGGCGCTACTGGATATTCCGCAACGGGCTTTACGGCGCCGAAGCGGAACATCCCGGCTGGTACATCCATGGCCTGTTCGCATGAAGCGCCACGGCAAGGGCCCCGACCCGTCCAGGCCCAAATCCATCGACCGGCGCGAATTCAACGCGCTGGAGAAGGCGCGCCGGAAGCCCCGTGGCGAACCTTCGCCGACCGGATTGCCCAAGGCGCCGCCCTTTGCCGAACTGGTGGCGGCGACCAATTTCTCCTTCCTGCGCGGGGCATCCCATCCGCAGGACATGGTGGCGCGCGCCATCGCCCTGGGGCTTGAGGGGCTGGGCATAGCCGACCGCAACAGCGTCGCCGGGGTGGTCCGCGCCCATGTGGCGCGCAAGCGCTGGCCCGAACGGATGCGCGCCGCCTTGCTGGAGGCGCGCAAGGAAGCGGGACAGCCGCTGGAACTCAGCGAAGAGGAGGAGCGCGCCTGCCGGACCGACCTGCGGCTGGTCGTCGGCGCCAGGCTGGTCTTCGTGGACGGCACGCCGGACATCGTCGCCTATCCCGCGACCCGGCGGGGTTGGGGCGAGCTCACCAAATTGCTGACCCTCGGCAATCTCCGTTCGGTGAAGGGCGACTGCATCCTTCGCTATGAGGATCTGACCGCCTATCTGGACGATCTGCTGCTGATCGTGATGCCTGGCTCCACCGCCACCCAACAGACCGCGCATCGCAAGCCGGTGGACTATGAACATGACGACCGGCCGTCGCAGGAAGCGATCAGGCAGGGCCATCTCAGCCTCGTGCCCCCGCCGGCTCCGTCCGACCTGGAGGCTCTGCTGGTCCGATTGTCGCATCTTGCGCCGCGCCGGGTCTGGCTGGCGGCGGCATTGCGGCGGGATGGGCGGGATGCGCGGCGGCTGGCGCAGTTCAAGGGGCTTTCGGCGATAACGGGCGTGCCCTTGCTGGCGACCATGGACGCGCTCTATGCCAGCCCGGCGCAGCGTCCCCTTCAGGACGTGCTGGGCTGCATTCGCGAAGGCACCACCATCGCCAGGGCAGGACGCCTGCTGGAGGCGAATGCGGAAAGGCATGTCCATGACCCTGCCGAAATCGCCCATCTGTTCCGCGATTGCCCGGAAGCGGTGGCGGAAAGCGGACATTTTCTGAGCCGGGTGCATTTCACGCTCGACCAGCTTTCCTATGAGTATCCCCATGAACCCGTGCCGGAAGGATGGACGGCGCAGCAATGGCTGGAGGAACTGACCTGGTCCGCCGCCCATGCCCGCTATGGCGCGCGCCTTCCCCTCAAAGTGCGCCAGACGCTGGAAGAAGAATTCAGTCTCATCGCCAAGCGCAACTATGCCTATTATTTCCTGACCGTGCACGACATCGTCGCCTTTGCCCGGACGAAGGGAATCCTTTGCCAGGGGCGCGGATCGGCGGCGAACAGCATGGTCTGCTTCCTGCTGGGGGTGACGTCCATCGACCCGCTCAGGCACGACCTGCTCTTTTCCCGCTTCGTATCCGAAGATCGCAACGAACCGCCCGACATCGACGTCGATTTCGAACATGAGCGGCGCGAGGAGGTGATGCAATATATCTACGAACGCTATGGCCGCCATCGCGCCGGGATCGCCGCGACCGTCATCCATTACCGTTCGCGCAGCGCCGTGCGGGAAGTGGCGAAGGTGCTGGGCCTTGGCGAGGATGTGTCGGCCCGCCTCTCCAGCACGGTCTGGGGCAGCTATTCGAGCGACATGAACGACGCCCGGATCGTGGAGGCGGGCTTCGCGCTCGACAATCCGCAGATCGCGCAGTTGAAGGCGGTTGTCGACCAGTTGCTGTCAGAGCCCTTTCCGCGCCACCTTTCGCAGCATGTGGGGGGCTTCGTGCTGACGCAGAACCGGCTGGACGAGACGGTGCCGCTGCATCATGCGGCGATGGAGGATCGCAGCTTCATCGAATGGGACAAGGACGACATCGACGCCCTTGGCCTGATGAAGGTCGACGTGCTGGCGCTGGGGATGTTGAGCTGCATCCGCCGGGCGTTCGACCTGATGCGGGAACAGGGGCTGGGCGACCATCAGTTGACGGTCGATATGGAAGCGCAGGACGAAGCCGTCTACAACATGCTGTGCAAGGGCGACAGCATCGGCGTGTTCCAGGTGGAAAGCAGGGCGCAGATCAACATGCTGCCGCGCCTGAAGCCCCGTTCGATCTATGACCTGACCGTGCAGGTGGCGATCGTTCGTCCTGGACCGATCGAGGGCAATATGGTCCATCCCTATCTGCGGCGGCGATGCGGGGACGAGAAGGTCGAATATCCCCGGCCATCCCCGCATCATGGGCCGGCCGACGAACTGCAGAAATTGCTGGGCGAGACCTACGGCGTGCCGCTGTTCCAGGAACAGGCGATGAAGCTCGCCATCACGGCGGCAGGCTTCAAGCCGGCGGAGGCCGACGCCCTGCGCCGCGCCATGGCGACATTCCGCAATGTCGGCACGATCCATCATTTCCGCGAGAAGATGATCAGGGGCATGGTGGAGCGCGGCTATGAGGCGGAGTTCGCCGAACGATGCTTCAAGCAGATCGAGGGTTTCGGCAGCTACGGCTTTCCCGAAAGCCATGCATTGTCCTTTGCGCGGCTGGTCTATGTGTCGGCCTGGATCAAATGCCACCAGCCTGCCGTGTTCGCCTGCGCGCTCCTCAATTCGCAGCCCATGGGTTTCTATGCCCCGGCCCAGATCGTGCGCGATGCGCGTGAGCATGGCGTCACCGTGCATGATGTCGATGTGAATATGAGCGGGTGGGACAATGCGCTGGAACCGCTGCTGCGGTCGCGGGACGGCGGGCGGGGCGAGGGAGAGGGGCGAGCCCTGGCGCTGCGCCTGGGGCTGCGGCAGGTGGAGGGTTTTCGCGAGGATTGGGCGAAGCGACTGGTCGTGGCGCGGAAGGAAGGGCTGTTTTCCACCATGGAGGATCTGGCGCGGCGGACGGGATTGCCGGCGCGGGCCTTGCGATTGCTGGCGGATGCCGATGCCTGCCGCTCGCTGGGGAAGGACCGGCGGGTCGCCCTGTGGGAAGCGCGGCGGACGCCTTCGGACGAATTGCCCCTGTTCGCCGCCGCCAAGGCCCGGGAATTGGGGGAGGAGCCGGATGCGATGCTGCCCGCCATGGCTTTGTCCGAGCATGTCGAGGCCGATTATCTGGTGACGCGCCTGTCGCTCAAGGGCCATCCGATGCAATTCCTGCGCCCGGTCTTCGCGGCGGAAGGCGTGCTGAGCTGCGCCCAGATTTCGGCGGCGAGGAACGGGACGCTGGTGAAGACGGCCGGCGTGGTGCTGGTGCGGCAGCGGCCGGGCAAGGGCAATGCGGTCTTCATCACCATCGAGGATGAGACGGGGATCACCAATATCCTTTTGTGGGCGCGGTTGTTCGAAATGCAGCGGCGCCCCGTCATGGCGTCGCGGCTGATGCTGGTCGAAGGGGAAGTGCAGCGCAGCAAGGAAGGCGTGGTCCACCTGATGGCATCCCGCGTGCATGACAGGACGGCGGAATTGTCGCGGCTTTCGCAAACGGATGTGCAGGAAACTTCCCGCATGCGTCCTCGGCATGCCTCCGGGCATCCGCGCAATGTGCGGATATTGCCGCAATCGCGGGATTTTCATTGATGCGGGAAGAAGTTTTCGGCTGCCCTTTGAGGAGTTACTTACGGATGTGAATAAAGTGTTGGAAGATTTTTCCAATATATATGATAATATTCATGTAATATTGATAAATTCTCTCATATTATTTTTGACATAGATACAAAATCTGCGAGTTAAATTTCCATATACAATTATATCGAAGGATATATACTATAAAATATACCTAATTTATGTTAGGAAATCATGATTCATTAACCCGCATTATTTAAAATCCCGCCTGTGTTCTGGAGCGATGATCCGCGCAGAAAGGGAATGGGAATGTTCGGCAGAGCGGTGGGGCGATTGCTGCGGGACAGGACTGGGAATGTCCTGATGATGGCGGCTGCCTCCATGCCCCTATTAGTGGGCGCGGCGGGGCTGGCGACCGATACGGTGCAATGGACCCTCTGGAAACGGCAGATCCAGCGGCAGGCGGACAGCGCCGCGCTGGCGGGAGCCTATGCGGTGGCGCAGGGCTTCAGCGCGTCCGACAGCGCGACAGCGGACATCAGCCGCATGGCGCTCGTCGCCCTGACGCAGACGCCGACGATCGAAAATGCGCCTTCCAGCGGCCCATTCGCTGGCAATGCCCAGGCGGTGAGGGTGGTGCTGCAAACCTCCGCGGAACTGCCCTTTTCGAAGATATTGGGGGTGAAGGCGCCGGTTATTTATGGCGAGGCGACCGCTGCGGTAGTGGGCAGCGGCGATTATTGCGTCGTGTCGCTGGAAAAGACGAGTACGGTCGGCATCACGCTTCAGGGCAATGCCACGGTCAATCTGGGCTGCGGCATAGTTACCAATTCGCGGGCATCCAACGCGGTCTATGCAGGCGGCAGCAGCACGGTGGCGGCGACTCCGGTGGCGGCGGTGGGCGGCCTTACGTCCAGTTCCAACTATGTCTCGCCGACCACGCTGCTGCCCTACAGCATTCCGGTGCAGGATCCCTATGCTGGGCTGCCTACTCCCAACGTATCCGGCTGTTCGGCCAAGGTCAGCGTCAACCCACAACAAAGCGTAGTGAGTCCACCATTGCAACCTGGCTGCTACAAGGGCTTCGACATCAAGGGCACGCTAACCATGGCACCCGGCGTCTATTATGTCGACGGTGGCACTTTCGATGTGGGCTCGCAGGCGGTGATCAACGGTACCGATGTCACCATCATCCTGACCAGCAGCAACGCAGCCAGCAATCCCAGTTCCATCGCGACCGTCAGCATCAACGGAGGCGCGACGCTCAACCTGAAGGCGCCGACGGACACCGCCAACCCCTATCATGGCGTCCTGTTCTATCAGGACCGGCGCGCGCTGGATTCGGGAACCAACACGATCAACGGCAATGCGAGTTCGGTCCTGCAAGGCACTTTCTATTTTCCGGGCCAGGCGATGTCGTTCAGCGGCACGTCGGGCATGACCACCGATTGCGTGAAGATGGTGAGCAAGCGCGTCACCTTCATCGGCAACAGCAATATCGTCAATCAATGCAAAGATACGGGAGTCGACAAATTCACGGCAACGCTGGTGAAGCTGGTGGGATGATGAAGCGGCTGCTCTCCGACCGATACGGCAACAGCACGGTCGAACTGGCGATCATCATGCCGGTCCTGGTCCTGCTGACCTGCATGGCGGGCGACGTCGCCATGGCGTTCAAGGCGAAGATCGGGCTCCAGCGCGCGGCGGAGCGCACGGCGCAATTGGCGGCCGCGGGCGGCTACACCAACGACACCACCGACACTTCGAAGGCCTATAATAATCTGGCCGCCGACGCGGCGGCCGCTGCCGGCGTTCCGACCGGCAACGTGACCGTCACGCCCACGCTGCTCTGCAATGCCACCGTGCAGACCGCCAGTCCCGAAGTTCCATGCCCCGACGGTCAGCAGACGAAGCGCTATGTCGCGATCGCCATTTCAGGGACCTATACACCGATGTTCGCCAAACTGATGCCCAACAGCCTGTGGTCTTCCCAGGGGATCGCGCTCACCGGCTCGGCCTCGGTGAGGCTGCAATGATCCGGCTGGCGCGGGACCAGCGCGGCGCGGCGGCGATCGAATTCGTCCTTGCCGTGCCGCCGTTCATCATGCTGTTGATGGGCGCGCTGCAACTGGGCATCATCGCCTGCGCGCGCACCGGCCTGCAACACGCGGTGGACGAAGGCGCGCGCTATGCCAGCATCTTTCCCAGGCCCACCGACGAAGAGATCATCGCCAAGGTGAGGAGCCGTGAATTCGGCCTCGATCCCGCCTATACCAATGATCCGACGGTCGTCCAAGGCACGCAATATGGCGTTTCCTACAGGGAAATCACAATGACCTATTCCCGGCCATTGAACTTTATCGTCTACCAGACCCCGGCCATATCGATCAGCTATACCCGGCGAGCCTATTAGGCCGTAAACTCGTAAATGGCGCGCCTCGAACGCGCCATTTACGAGTTTACGGCCTAACGCCTCAACTGGCCCCGGATACCGGACGGGCCGTCGCACCCTGCTTCTGCTTGCGGAGGGGGCTGTGCAGGGGAAGCCTTCCCGCTCCCCATCGCAGATCGTCCGCCATTCGCATGAAACTGCCGCGCTTCTTTTCCTCTTCCGCCTGCGACATGGCCATCGACCTTGGAACCGTGAACACGGTCATCTATGTGCGCGACCGGGGCATCGTTCTCAACGAGCCCTCCGTCATCGCGATCGAGACCCGGGACGGCATTCGCAAGGTCAAGGTGGTCGGCAACGAAGCCAAGCTGATGATGGGAAAGACGCCCGCCGGCATCCAGGCGATCCGGCCGTTGCGCGACGGCGTGATCGCGGACATCGACGTGGCCGAGCAGATGATCAAGCATTTCATCGACAAGGCGCTGAACGGCGCCAACCGCTTCGGCCGCCGCCATGAAGTGGTGATCTGCGTGCCGACAGGTTCGACCATGGTGGAGCGGCGCGCCCTGCGCGACGCCGCCTCCAACGCGGGGGCCTATCGGGTCCAGTTGATCGAGGAGCCCATGGCCGCCGCGATCGGCGCAGGTCTGCCCGTCACGGAGCCGCGCGGGGCGATGGTGGTCGACATCGGCGGCGGGACGACGGAGGTCGCCGTCCTGTCCCTGCGCGGCATCGCCTACAGCAGTTCGGCGCGGGTCGGCGGCGACAGGCTGGATGACGCCATCGCTTCCCATATCCGTCGCACGCATAATCTGATGATCGGCGAAGCGACGTCGGAACGGGTGAAATGCGAAATAGGCGCCGCGACCTCGCCGGATGGCGAAGGCCGTCGCATGACGGTGAAGGGCCGGGATCTGGTGAACGGCCGCCCTGCCGAAATGTCGATCAGCGAGGCGGAGATCGTGGATGCGCTCTCAGAGCCTGTCGGCCAGATCAAGATGGCGGTGATGACCGCGCTGGAACAGACGGCGCCGGAACTGTCCGCGGACATCATCGAGGAGGGGATTACCCTGACGGGCGGCGGCGCGCTGCTCCGGCGGCTGGACGAAGCGTTGTCCGACGCGACGGGACTGCCCGTCACAGTGGCGGACAAGCCGCTGATCTGCGTGGCCATGGGTGCGGGCCGGGCGCTGGAAGACCGCGCTTATGACGGCGTGCTGACCATTTCCTGACAACCGCCTGCCTCTGGTGGGCGGGAGTTGGGGTGGAGAGCCGTCATTCCCCTATTCGTCACCCCGGGCTTGATCCGGGGCCCCGCTGCCTTGGACGAAGCGCGCACTCAGAAAGAAAGCGGGACCCCGGGTCAAGCCCGGGGTGACGGAAAACCGATGACGGGAAGCGGCCCACTCCTCCAGGCCGCGCCCGTGCTCAGCGATTCTACCCTTCCCGCCCATAGGCGACCACGGTTTCCACCTCCGCCTTGTCGCCCAGCACGACACCGACGCGCTGGTGCAGTCCGGTTGCCTTGACCTCCATGATCCGCTGATAGCCGTTGCTAGCGGCGCCGCCGGCCTGCTCCACCAGGAAGGACATGGGGTTCGCCTCATACATCAGCCGCAGCCGCGCCTTGTCGGCATAGCGGTGATCGGCGGGATAGAGGAAGATGCCGCCCCGTTTCAGGATGCGATGCACGTCGGCCACCATCGAAGCGGTCCAGCGCATGTTGTAATCCTTGCCCAGCGGCCCCTCCGTACCCTGGATGCGTTCCTCTATGTAGCGCGCGATGCCGGGCGACCATTGACGCCGCCGGGCCATGTTGATGGCGAATTCGGCATTGCCCTGCGGCATTTCCATCGGCCCGTCGGTCATCCGCCACGATCCGATTTCGCGGTCCAGCGTGAATTCATAGACGCCCGTCCCGATGGTCAGCACCAGCAGCGTCTGCGGCCCGTAGATCGCATAGCCCGCCGCCACCTGCTGCGTGCCGGGCTGGAGGAAATCCTGCTCCGTCACCTCGCGGCCCGAACATTCCTCCGGCGCCTTGAGCACGGAGAAGATGGTGCCCACGCTCAGGTCGACATCGATATTGCTGGAACCGTCGATCGGATCGAACAGCAGCAGATATTCGCCCTTGGGATAGCGATTGGGGATGCGATGGATCGTCTCCATCTCCTCCGAAGCCATGGCGGCCAGGTGCCCGCCCCATTCATTGGCGTCCAGCAGCAGTTCGTTGGCGATGACGTCCAGCTTCTTCTGCACCTCCCCCTGCACATTCTCGCTGCCCAGGCTGCCCAGTACTTCGCCCAGCGCGCCCTTGGACACGCTGTGGCTGATCGTCTTGCAGGTGCGCGCGACGGTTTCGATCAGCAGGCGCAATTGCGGCGGGATGGCATTGGCCTGGCGCTGCTGCTCGATCAGGAAGCGGGTGAGGGTGACGGATTGCATAGGCGGTTTACTCGCTCAAGAGAATATGGCGCGCGGAACGCACGCCATGCATGGGACCGCAAATGCCGTAGCGGCCGGAAAGCCATCGGAAAAGCGCCAATTCATAACGCCCCTGTGACGAAGGACGACCCGTTCGCGCTTCGGGACTGACCGCGATTCAATGGCAAAATGTCCATCCGTCCTAGACCCGCTTGGCGATGGCGCCCGCCGCCCATCCCATCCCGACCGCCAGCATCATCGCGACCAGGCCATAGGCGAAGGGCCATTGTTCGGCCGCGACGGCCATGAAGCGTTCGAACCCCGATTTGCGGACGGTGATGTCGCGCACGGCGGCGGCCACCACGCGGCCATCCTGCACGAGGAAGGTTTCCGCCGTATAATCGCCCACGATCACGCGCGCCGAAAGCGGCAGCCGGGCGCGATAGAGCACGCCGTCGGTGATTTCGACCGTTCCGGGCCGCTCGACATAGAGCCCGGCGCGTTCCCTGAGGTCGATCAACCCCTTCTGGAACCGATCCAGTTCCGCGCTGTCGTTGAGCGAGGAGGGCGAAAGCTGGAGCTTGTCCACGCCCATCTCGTAGATCGCGGCCGTCCGCTCATCGACCACCTTGTCGACCGGCCGGGACGATGCGATGGCGTAGAAGCTGGGGGCCGAGCGGAAGCGCGCGCTGTCGGCATTGACCCAGATGCCGGCAACCTTCCGCTTTTCGCGCATCGTGATCGACTGGTCCGGTCCCTTCAGCACGACCATGATGTCCGGCGGCTTGCTGGGCCGCCGCCCGTCGGGATAGACGATCGCGCCGAACAGCAGCAGGTCGGCGCCGGTGAAGCTATATTGTATTTCCACGTCCCGCTGGGACACGTCGGGCACCAGCATCGGTTCGTCCGCCGCGGTCAGCAGCAGCAGGGCCGGGGGCAGCGCCAGAAGCGCCCGCCGCCTCACCGGATCTCCACAGTATAGATTTCGTCGGGGCGGAACCCCAGGCCCAGCGCCATCCGCGCCGCGACCAGCAGAACGATCGCGGCCAGCAGGATGCGCAGATATTCGGGCCGGATCGTCATGGAGATGCGCGTCCCCAACTGTGCCCCTGTGACGCTGCCGATCAGCAGCAGCAGCGCCAGCACCAGGTCGACCGCATGGGTCGTCATGGCGTGCATCATCGTCGTCGCCATGGTCACGAACAATATCTGGAACAGCGATGTGCCGACCACCGACTGGGTCGTCATGCCCAGCAGATAGAGCATCGCCGGGACCAAGATGAACCCGCCGCCCACGCCGAGCAGCATGGTGAGGATGCCTGTCGCCATGCCCAGCAGCAGCGGCGCCAGCGGAGAGATGTAGAGCCCCGACCGATAGAAGCGCCACCGCATCGGCATGGCGGCGACCAGCGGATGATGCCGCCTCTTGCGCGCCTGGATCTTCCTGCCGGTCTTGAGCGCGACCAGAGCCTGTATGGACTCCTTCGCCATCAGTAATCCGATGCCGCCCAGCATCAGCACGTAGAGAATGCCGATCACCGTGTCGATCTGCCCTATGACTTGCAACATGCGGAAGATCAGCACGCCCAGGCCCGCGCCCACCACGCCGCCGGCGATCAGCACGCCGCCCATGCGGAAGTCGACCGTGCCGCGCGCCATATGGGTGAAGACGCCGGACACGCTGGCGCCCGTCACCTGGCTGGCCGCCGAAGCCGCCGCGACGGTCGGCGGGATGCCGTAGAAGATCAGCAGAGGCGTCGTCAGAAATCCGCCGCCGACCCCGAACATGCCGGAAAGCAGGCCCACCACGCCGCCCAGGGCAATGATGACCAGCGCATTCACCGACAGGTTGGCGATGGGCAGATAGAGATCCATGCGGTTCCTGGGTTAAGCCCAATATGCGGAGAGATAAAGGCGCAGCCGCTTAAAAATCAGCCCCCAACGTGACGGCGAGGCCGGAAGGCGGCGCTGCCCGGCCTGCAACGCGTTCCCGCCATTCGATGCTCAACCTTGCCGCGGCGGGTTTAAGCGGCAGGCGCATTTGAAGTTCCGGGCCGATGTCCAGCCGCTCGACCTGCGGTTGCGCGCCGCCGGAGAGGCTGCCGCCGATCCGCACGGGCGAATGGCCGAGCGGCGACAGCAGCGACATCTTGCCGTCGACGAACAGGTCGCGAGAGCGGAAACCGACCATGCCGCCCTGCGCATAGGCTTCGGCTTCCAGAAAGCGAGCGAGCGGCGTCGGCCCGAAACCGCCCACGGCCAGCACGGCATTGGCGTTGCGCCCGCCCTTGCCCAGCGCGATCCGTCTCTCAGCCGCGAAGCTGATCGCAATGCTGCGTGCCGGCTGCCATGCCAAGCCCAACGCCGCTTCGGGAGAAGCCGGATCGTTGAGCGCGGCGCTGGCTCGCGCATAAGCGGTCGCCCGGCTCGACGCCTGCGGGGCCAGATCGAAATCAAGGCGGACGCCCGATTGCGATCCGCCGAGCCTGCCGCCCGTCACCGCATCGGCGCGGGTCGCGCTTCCGTCGCGCCAGAACAGCCAGGCGCTGCCATGCCAACGCGCAACGCCTGCCGATGGAGGGGAAGCAGGAGGCAGGGCAGGCGCAGGGTTGATCGGTGCAGCGGTTTCACCGGCCTTGCCCATCTCCCATGCCGTCGAGGCTTCCTCTTTGGCGGCCTGGGCGGGGGAGTTCGCCCCCATCGTCCTGCCCGGCCGCGATAATGCCATGAAGCGCCTGGGCCGCGCGAGGGGTGCGGCGCCCGGCCCTGGGCGCGGCGCATCCCGCCAAAGCGGCAGACCAAATCTTCTCGCCTTTACCGCTCCATGTTTCGAATAGGCGGCAGGATGGAAAGTCTCCTCGTCGATCATTCCCGTCGCCGCATCGGGAAGGTCGCCCTCCGAACCGGCCAGGCGGATCGCGATCCAGCCCGTCATGACCAGGACGAAGAAGCGGAACGGGCGCCCCGTGGCGGCCTCGTTCATGCCGGAGAATCCAGGTCGGGAAAGCGGTGCTGCGTCTTGTCCCAGGTCAGCGGCCTGCCGACCAGCGACCGAAGATACAGGAACACCGCGCGACGGGCGGCCATCATCGCAATGATGTTCGCGATCAGCGTGCGCGGTATCGCCCCCAGCCCGAAGGCCCAGCCATAGGCGAGGCCCGCGAAAATCGCGCGCATCGCCATGCGCCAGATCATGAAGCCGAAGTTGATCCACAACAGCGCTTCGACCGTGGGCGTGGGATTGGGCACCGGGAAGGCGGTGAACAGGCTTCCGACCAACAGCACGCCCCAGAGCAGCAGCGCCAGATAGGCGGTGAACAGGATGAAGGCGGAAAGGGCGGCCGTGCGGTCCCGCATGCGCATCCACCATTCGGCGGGGCCGCCGTGCCAGCCCATGCGGTCCCACCCGGCAAGCGAAATGCCCACCATCCAGCGCGCCTTCTGTCTGACGGCGCCCTTCAGATTGTCGGGGAAATATTCCTTTGTCGCGACAAGTTGGCCGTCCCTGTCGCGCATGCGGACGAATATGCCGCGCCCGCCCATATTGCCGATGCGCAGCCCGACCTCATAATCCTCGGTCAGCGATTCCGGATCGAACGGTCCGCCGGTGGCGGGATTCACCAGCCGCTCCAATATCTGCCGCTCGAACGCGCAGGCGACCCCGGCCGAGGGCATGGACGCGCCCATGGCTTCGCGCACGGTCAGGAACTTGCCATGACTCTCTGAGAATTCGTCGCAGTAATGATTGGCTATGGCCCTCGACCACCAACCGCCATGGCCGCGCAGCGGCAGGACCGGGAGCTGGACGAGCTGGAATCGGTCCGTCATCAGATCGAACAGCAGGATCTCGTCGCGGTGGACGACATCTTCCGCATCGTGCAGCGCGATCGCCTTGAAGCGGACCCCCGTGCGTTCCTCCTCCCGCAGCATGGCGCGCCAGGCTACGTTCAGGCAATCGGCCTTGGTCGTCGGTCCGTCCCGTTCGTTGATGCACAGGATCAGCCGATCGTTCCCCGCGGCCAGGGGCGCGAGGATATCCAACGTCGCCCGGTCATTGGGATAGACGCCGACGAAGATCCGATAATCCTGATCGCCCCACTGGCCCAGCGCATTGTCCAGCATCGGGCCGATCACATCGGCCTCCTGCCAGGCGGGTATGAAGATGGCGATGCGGCCTGGCCGCGGCGAAACCGGAAGGGTCGCGGTGGTCATTCGTCGGTGGCGCGAATAGATAATCAACTTGCGCCACAGTCTTCGACACAGGAAGACCATGTCTATGATGAAATCATCGATTCCGCCGATCGCCAGTCCCACCACCGCGAACAGCAGGATTTCATGATGAACCCTCGCCAGAACAGCGAAGATCGCTTCCCCCACGGAATGTAACTCCCTATCTCCGCTGATCACCATATGGCAGCAAAGATTTGATTCTCAAATATTAATTCATTGCCATATCGAAACTATATTGAGTCCCGGCGCCGCAGGAGCAAGCATGATCAACCGTCCATCATCGGCATTGCGCGATTTCCTGAGGAGCGAAGCGGGCAGCGGCGTCCTGCTGATGGCGGCCGCCTCCATGGCCATGCTGTTCGCCAATCTGCCCGGCGCGGCGGGGCACTTCCATCACGCCTTCGTCCATGCCGGGATCGGGCCGGAACTGAAGCCCGGCCTGGGCCGCATGACCGTCCACCTGTGGGTCAATGACGGGCTGATGGCGATCTTCTTCCTGCTGGTAGGGCTGGAGATCAAGCGCGAACTGGTCGACGGAGGCCTTTCGACATGGGAACGCAGGCGGTTGCCGTTCATCGCGGCGGCGGCGGGCATGGTCGTGCCGGCCTGCGTCTATCTCGCCATCGCGGGGGGGCAATCCGCCCTCTCGAACGGCTGGGCGATTCCAGCGGCCACCGACATCGCCTTTGCGATCGGCGTGGTGGCGCTGCTGGGGCGGCGGGTGCCGGCCTCGCTCAAACTGATGCTGACGGCCATCGCCATCGTTGACGACATGGGGGCTGTCGCGATCATCGCGCTGGTTTACACCCAGGGCATCGACCTGACCGCCCTGGGCGGCGCGGCGGCGATGCTCCTGTTGATGTGGGGGCTCAACCGCTTCCGGATTCAGGCGCTCTCACCCTATCTCCTGATCTTCGCGGTCCTGTGGTATTTCACCCTGCTTTCCGGCGTGCATGCGACGGTGTCCGGCGTGCTGACGGCGATGTTCATCCCGATCAAGCCCACGCCCGGCGCGCCGGACGCCGTCGACAGCCCGCTGCATCGGCTGGAGCATGCGGTGCATCCCTGGAGCGCTTATCTGATCGTGCCGCTTTTCGGCTTCGTCAATGCGGGCGTGCCGGTGGATCGCACGGTGATCGGCATGCTGTTTACGCCATTGCCGCTGGGCGTGGCGCTTGGCCTGTTCTTCGGCAAGCAGATCGGCATCTTCGGCGGAATCTGGCTGGCGGACCGTTGGGGGATCGCGGAAAGGCCCGGCGGCGCAAGCTGGGCGCAGGTCTATGGCATGGCGCTTCTTTGCGGCATCGGTTTTACGATGAGCCTCTTCATCGGCGCTCTCGCCTTCCCCCATTCCCCGACGCTTGTCGAGCAGGCGAAGATCGGCATTCTCGCCGGCTCGCTGCTTTCGGCCATCATGGGCTATCTCGTCCTGCGCGGCGCCAGGCGACCCTGAGGATCGGGATTATCCGCCAGGCCGCTCCTTCCATGCGCCGGATGGAATCGCATGGCCATTGGCCCGATGCTATCGTGCGCCTGCCGTAGAGCGACTCGCACAAGATGCGAACCCCAACCAATCTCTTTCAGCGATCAGGTAGGAGGGTGAATATGAATGGGGAGATGGATGTCAACTATCTGCTTCACAGGCAGCAGGTTGCAATGATCCGCGCGCAGATGAGCCGGTCGGCAAAGGGCCGGGAAGCCTATGAAGGCCTTGCGCGCGGCTATACGGATCGGATCGACGCCTATCGCCGTCGGAATGAAAGGCTGGTCGATCTGGCGCATTAAAGCCGCGCGCTCTGGCGGAGCCGGCCGGCGATCATCTTCGTTCGATCAGCCGCTCTATCGATTGGCGGTGCGTTTCATTGTCGCCGCATTCCTTTTCCAGAACCGACTTGATCTGCTCCAGTTCCGCTTCGGTCAGATGCTCGATGCCGATGAATTCATTGCGCGCCGTCGACATGGCGCGGATCAATTCGTCCATTTTCGCCTGGATGGCGGAACTGTCGCGATTTTGCGCATTCTGGATCAGGAAGACCATCAGGAAAGTGACGATCGTCGTGCCGGTGTTGATGATAAGCTGCCAGGTGTCGGAATAATGGAAGATCGGGCCAGTCACGATCCAGCCCAGGATCACCAGCACGGCCAGGATGAAGGCCGCAGGCTGGCCCGACCAACTCGCGATCCGGTGGGCAAAGGCCGTGAAAATCCTGTCCATCTCTCTTTTTCTCCCTTGGCCGCGGCAAGCATTTAGCCTCTGTTCAGACCATGCTTGCCATGAAGCGGGGATGACAGCCATCCCCCTCCGTTCGCTGGCCTGCGGGCTCGGCGCTTCCCTCCTTCTCATGTCCTGCGCGACGGTGTCGCCCGAATCGCGTCTTCGCGCGGGGCTGATCGATGCGGGCATATCACCCCGCATGGCGGCCTGCATGGCCGAAAGGATGGTCGACCGGCTGAGCCTGCCGCAACTCCGCAGGCTCCAGTCGCTGGCCTCGCTCCGCAAGTCTCACATGGCGGACATGACCGTCGATCGGTTCCTCTTCAAGGTCCGCGCGCTGGAGGATCCGGAGATATTTGCCGTAACCAGCAAGGCGGCGATCATCTGCGCCATCGATCGCTGATTCCGCAATAAGGCCGGGGATCGCTTCGCAAGGTTTTGCAATTTTGCAAAGTTGATTTGCGAAATTCGCTGGCATTGCCCCTTTGCCTGTGCTTAGCCGCTGATCACAAGAGTTTCAGCGGAAAGGACGGGCGAGCCCCATGAACATCCACGAATATCAGGCGAAGGAGCTGCTGGCGAAATATGGCGCGCCGATCGCCGCCGGCTACGCAGCCTTCTCGGTCGAGGAAGCCGTCGAAGCCGCCAAGAAGCTGCCTGGGCCGCTCTATGTCGTGAAGTCGCAGATCCATGCCGGCGGCCGCGGCAAGGGCAAGTTCAAGGAACTCGGTCCCGATGCGAAGGGGGGCGTCCGCCTGGCCTTCAACCTGGACGAGGTGAAGGCCCACGCCGCCGACATGCTGGGCAACACGCTGGTCACCATCCAGACCGGCGAAGCGGGCAAGCAGGTCAACCGCCTCTACGTCACCGACGGCGCCGACATCGCCAAGGAATTCTACCTGGCTCTGCTGGTCGACCGCGCCACCGGCCGCGTGGCCTTCGTCGTGTCGACCGAGGGCGGCATGGACATCGAGGAAGTCGCCCACTCGACCCCTGAGAAGATCCATACCTTCGCCGTCGATCCGGCCACCGGCTTCATGCCGCACCATGGCCGCGCCGTCGCCGCCGCGCTAGAACTGACCGGCGATCAGGCGAAGCAGGCCGCCAAGGTCGCATCCTCGCTCTATGAGGCCTTCCTGGCGACCGACGCCTCGCAGATCGAAATCAACCCGCTGGCCGTCACCCAGCAGGGCAACCTGCTCGTCCTCGACGCCAAGGTCGGCTTCGACGGCAACGCGCTGTTCCGCCACAAGGACATCGTCGAGCTGCGCGACCTGACCGAGGAAGACGCAGCCGAAGTCGAGGCTTCGGAATATGACCTCGCCTACATCAAGCTGGACGGCAATATCGGCTGCATGGTGAACGGCGCGGGCCTGGCCATGGCGACCATGGACATCATCAAGCTGAACGGCGAATTCCCCGCCAACTTCCTGGACGTCGGCGGCGGCGCTTCCAAGGAGAAGGTGACCGCAGCCTTCAAGATCATCCTGAAGGATCCGGCGGTGAAGGGCATTCTCGTCAATATCTTCGGCGGCATCATGAAGTGCGACATCATTGCCGACGGCATCGTCGCCGCCGCCAAGGACGTGAACCTGTCGGTTCCGCTGGTCGTCCGCCTGGAAGGCACGAACGTCCAGCAGGGCAAGGACATTCTCGCGGCTTCGGGCCTGGCCATCGTCCCGGCGGACGATCTGGGCGACGCGGCCAGGAAGATCGTGGCGGAAGTGAGGAAGGCGGCCTGACGCAGCTTTACGCCTGAACAAGACACCAAAAAGGGGTGCGGGTGGTCCGGGAACGGGCCGCCCGCGCCCTCGTTCGCATTTGCTGGCGCATCTGCGGGCTTGGCGTGAATGAAGGAAGGATGTTGAGATGAAGATCCTTGTGCCCGTGAAGCGGGTGATTGATTACAATGTGAAGCCTCGGGTGAAGGCGGATGGAACGGGCGTCGACCTGGCGAACGTCAAGATGAGCATGAACCCGTTTGACGAGATCGCGGTCGAGGAAGCCATCCGCCTGAAGGAAAAGGGCGTGGCGACCGAAGTCGTCGCCGTGTCGATCGGCGTCGCCAAGGCGCAGGAGACGCTGCGCACGGCTCTGGCCATGGGAGCGGACCGGGCGATCCTGATCCAGACCGATGACGAGGTGGAACCGCTGGGCGTCGCCAAGCTGCTCGCCAAGGTGCAGGAAGAGGAAGGCGCCGGCCTCATCATCCTGGGCAAGCAGGCGATCGACGACGACAGCAACCAGACCGGCCAGATGCTCGCCGCGCTGCTCAACCTGCCGCAGGGCACCTTCGCCAGCAAGGTGGAGGTCGAGGGCGACAAGGTCAGCGTGACCCGCGAAGTGGACGGCGGCCTGGAGACGGTGAAGCTCAACACGCCCGCCATCATCACCACGGACCTGCGCCTCAATGAGCCGCGCTATGCTTCGCTGCCCAACATCATGAAGGCGAAGTCGAAGCCGCTGGCGACCAAGGCGCCCGCCGATTACGGCGTGGACATTTCGCCGAGGCTGGAGACGCTCTCCGTCGCGGAACCGGCCAAGCGTTCGGCCGGCGTGAAGGTGGCTGACGTCGATGAACTGGTCGCGAAGCTCAAGGCTCTGGGAGTTGCCGCATGAAGACGCTTGTCTGGGTTGAACATGAGGGCGGCGCCGTCAAGGACGCGACCCTTTCCGCCGTTATCGCGGCGTCGAAGCTGGGCGAGGTGCATCTGCTGGTCGCCGGTCAGGACGTCGGCGGCGTTGCCGCCGAAGCCGCCAGGATCGCTGGCGTGGGCAAGGTCCATGTCGCGGACGACGGCGCTTTCGGTCATGCGCTGGCCGAGAATGTCGCGCCGCTGGTCGTCGAACTGATGGGCAGCCATGACGCTTTCGTCGCGCCGGCCACTAGCAACGGCAAGAATATCGCGCCGCGTGTCGCCGCGCTGCTCGACGTGATGCAGATCAGCGACATTTTGTCGGTCGAGAGCGAAGATACGTTCACTCGTCCGATCTATGCCGGCAACGCCATCGCGACCGTCAAGTCGAAGGACGCCAAGAAGGTCATCACCGTTCGCGGCACGGCTTTCGAGAAGGCGGCCAAGGAAGGCGGCAACGGGGCGGTGGAAGCGGTGGTTTCGACCGGGGACAAGGGGCTGTCGTCCTTCGTCGGGGCGGAGATCGCCAAGCTGGAGCGGCCGGAGCTGACCTCGGCCAAGGTGATCGTTTCGGGCGGTCGCGCGCTGAAGGACGGCGAGACGTTCGAGGCAACCATCTTTCCGCTGGCGGACAAGCTGGGCGCGGCGGTCGGTGCGAGCCGCGCCGCGGTCGACGCGGGTTATGTGCCGAACGACTATCAGGTCGGGCAGACCGGCAAGATCGTGGCGCCGGAAGTCTATATCGCCGTGGGCATTTCCGGGGCGATCCAGCATCTGGCGGGGATGAAGGACAGCAAGACCATCATCGCCATCAACAAGGATGAGGATGCGCCGATCTTCCAGGTGGCGGACATCGGGCTGGTCGGCGACCTGTTCAAGGTCGTGCCGGAGCTGGTCGAGAAGCTGTAAGCCTGAACAGGGTTCGGAAAGGAGGGCGCGGGCCTTTGGGTCCGCGCCCTTTTTTCGTTCTATTCGCAGCGGACGTCATTCTTGTCGATGGCGCGGCCGGCGAGGGCGCCGCCTGCGCCGCCGATGATGGTGCCCAGCGTCTTGGAGCCGCCCGGCGCGATGATGTTGCCCAATACGCCGCCCGCTATGGCGCCGACGATGGTGCCGGTGGTGCCGTCGTCGCGCTTGCAATAGTAGCGGCCGTCATTGTCGCGGTAGATATAGTCATTCTCGCCGATGGGACGGCCGCCGGGGCGCTGGCCGTAGCCGGGGCGGTCATAGCCGTAGCGGCTGCCATCGCCATCCGAAACGCAGGCCGTCAACGGCATCGCAAGCAGCGCCGCTGCCAATAGGGGGGTGCGCATGTTTTTCTCTCCTCATCTTGTCCCTGCCACGGGGACAACCCCTGGGAGAGGGGGAAGTTGCGCGAAATAGTCTGCCCGCCGCGGCGCCAAAAGGGGGGAAAGGCAGCCGGGCGGGCAGTGATGCCAGCGGGGAGAGGGTGTTCACCGCTGGAAAGGGATGGGGTCGGCCGTCAGGGCGTCAGGGGCGCGGCGCCGGTGGTGCTGGCGGCGGGCGTGGCGAGATTGGGACTGGTCGCCGTCGTGTCGCTGTCGCGGCGCTGGTCGAGGTCCGACTTGGCCTGGTTGTAGCGGGCGACGAGATCGTCCTTGAATTCCGTCAGCTTGCCTTCGTCATAGAGTTTCTTGCCGACATAGCCTGCGATCGCGCCGAAGATCAGGGTGCGGATCATGGGGTTGGCTCCTTGTTTCGTAGGGAATTTGCAAGGATAACATTGGCGGCGCGGATCGGTTCCGGCGGTGCGGCAGGGCGAGCGGGGCCGGCGATGCGAGGAGCCGGGCGGCGTTGTTCAGCCCGCGGCGGCAACGCGGCGGGCGCGGCTTTCGTCGACATATTCCTGTCGTCGGGCCATGACCAGAAAGGCGGCTTCGGAGCGCAGGCAGCGCTGGCGGACATTGTCCAGGGTGGCGGCGTCGGCTTCGTTTCGGGCCTGGCGGGCGAGGGCGCGGAAATCGGGGTTGGCCATGGGACGCTCCTTTCAAGAGTGGCGGG
>NZ_ATDO01000123.1:0-60090 GCF_000445085.1 Sphingobium sp. HDIP04
GCGCCGCGTGGGCGGCGCCCGGCCTGTCAGCGGCGCATCATTGCGCGTGCTGGATATTCACCGCCGCCATCTTGCCGCGCTTGTCCTGCTCCAGATCATAGGAGACGCGGTCCTTTTCGCGCAGGGTGGCGAGACCGCCGCGCTCCACCGCGGAGATGTGGACGAAAGCGTCCGGGCTGCCGTCATCGGGGGCGATGAAGCCATAGCCCTTGTCGGCGTTGAAGAATTTGACGGTTCCGATGATGCTCATGGGGTATTTCCTTCTTTACGTGGGCGCGTCCCGTGTGGACGGGCCTTGCGCTAGAGGGGCAGGGAAAGAAGGAAGTTTGGTGCCGCAAAGCGCCGAAAGACCGTCGATTTGCGACTATAGCCTTCCCCATATAGGGGCATGGGGGCGGAATAGCAAATCGGCGGGTGCGATCATGCTGCTCCCGCCAGGGCGGCGAAGCCGAAAAAGGCGTCGCGGGCGCGGGCGGCGGCATGTTCATAGGGGCGGCGCTCCGCCTCCACGCGCAGGGCCAGCGCCTGTTCCTCCGCCGTCGTCAGGTCGCGCTCATAGGCGTCGATGTCGTAGAGGGCGTCGCTTTCGTCGCCGTCGAAGCCGGGCGGCGCGGGATAGTCGGTGCGCCAGCCGTCCCTTTCCTCATCCCACCAGATGCCGCGCAGCCGGGCGGCGGCTTCCTCCGGCGGGAAGCTGGCGCGGTCGACCGGCGGAGCGGCGGGAATGGGCCGAAGTTCACACCGTCCATCGAGGGGGTAGAGCGGGGCCTTGCCGCCCTCGCCCAGCGCTAGGCGCGCGGCGACGAACAGCGCGGCGGAGGCGCCGGGCGACAAGGCAGTGGCGGCCTGTTCGATGGCGGGCGCGTCTTCGGGGGAGGCGGGGTCGGGGCAGGCGGCGTGGTCCGCATCTGCGGCCATGGGCTGGGGCGGGGACGGGGCGTCGGGGCGGTCGGGCTGCGCCTGATCCTCCGGACAGAGCATGTCGAGATAGGCGGCGAAATCCTGCGCCACCACGCGGGCGAGGGCGGCGTCGCTGCCCTGCGGCGGGCTGTCGGCCATGCGGTCGAGGCGGGAGAGCATCGACATGGCGAGGCGGTTGTCGTGGCGGTGGCGGGTGATTTCGCCTGCGTCCATGTCCTTGCGGATCACCTCCTCATGGCCGGTGAGGGCGCGGGCGAGCAGATCGTCGGCGAGGCGGGAGCGGGCGATGAGGATGGCGGCGTCCCAGCCCAGGCGAAAGGCCGCGCCGTCGCGGCGGATGCGCAGGGCATAGGCCGAGCGCGGGCTGATGTGGGTGGCTTCGCAGGCGGAGAGAATGATGCCGGTGGCGGCGAGGGTTTCAAGGAAGGCGCGCTGGCGAGCGGGGCTCCAGCCGTCGGCGCGGATCTGCTGCGCGGGGGTGGGGAGGGGAGGGAATTGGCACGTCATGGCAAGGCTCCTTTTTATGGGAGGGTTTGCCGGGAGGGTATCAAAGGTAAGGGATTGTAGGACAGAACAAAATGGGAACGAATGTGTGGGAGTCAGGGATATTGCTGGCGGGTGTGTTTGATGGCCAGTATCTCTATGACTTCGGTGCCGACGCGATAGACGAGCATATAGTTGGGGGTGATAATCGCTTCGCGCGTTTCGGGAACGCGCCCGTCCCGGTGCATATAGGGATGATCGGCCAGTCGTTCGGCAGCATATTCGATCAGTTCAGCGAGCCGTGCGGCTGCGGACGGATTGCGATCGGAAATATAGTCGATGATTTGGCGCGCCTCCTCGCGCGCCTTCGGACGCCAGATGATGTGCGGCATTATGCTTGGCTGAATTTCTTGGCCGCGATGATCGCGCGTAGCTCCGCCATGACCTGATCGTGCGGGATGGACGGTCGGGGGTCAGCCAAGGATGCCTCTATCTGCGCGCGGAACCACGCGTCATAGGCCTCCGCCTCTTCGGTCGTCGCGAACTCGGACTCGATGGGGGTGAGTTTGGTCATGGGTCGGAGAATATCAGCGATCGGGGAGTGTGCCAATCGGTGAGGGATAAGATTGATCCGATTTGGATAAGCAGGCTTACCAGTTGCCCCAGCGTCCTTGATGGCCTTGAGCAGCGGAGGCCTAAGTGCGGGGCATAGCGCCGTCGGTGATACCGAATTCGGCGAAATTTGCGCCCGACTTCTTCGAGCTTGATGGGGTTCAGGGCGGGAGGTCTTCGACGCCATAATCGCCTGCGGTTTCGTGGCGAATGGGTCATCCCTTAGCTTAGATCGAGGTCTTCGGTCAGAGCGCAGGGGGTGCGGACCTGATCCAGCAATCCTTCTGTGCAACCGCCTGCATGAGCCCTCATCTGCAATGATATCGCTAGAGTTGAAGGTAGGGATGAGTAATTGCAAAGATAATCGCAAAGAAAATAGTAGTGCGACGAATTGAGAGGGTTGACGCGGCCCGCTGATCCTCTCATACCTTCATTGCCCGATATCATTGAGGAATCGAGGCGATGATCAAAGGCGGTGACGCCTCTCGGTTGCGGGATTGATATGTCAGATCACTTGGATTCAGCAAAGGAATACCTACGCCTAATGGAGCGATGGCGTAAGGGTGCCGAGACGAAAGGTGATAGCGCGATGGTGGCGACTTATGATCGCCGCCTCGGATTTCTGAACGCGCTTGTTAGTGAAGTGGAAGAATTCCGAAGGATCACCAAGCCAATTCCGGCATCTTACGGAGATCTGAGTGATCTTCCGACCGAATTGATGAAAGAGCTGTCAGGCGTTAAGGTGGATGATCTTGAGCAGCAGATTTATACCGTAATCAAATCCGGCGGAGTAGAGGTCGATTTGGATGCTGTATTGATTGAACTGTTCCGTCGATTTCAAGTCGTTCAAACTCGAAAATTCCTGCAAAATAAACTTTGGCGAATGGCGCAAAAGGAACTGATCTTTTCGGTTCCCAGCCGCAAAGGCGTGTATTCTGCAGTGCGGCCTCAATCTGAGGCCGCTACGGATGCCGACACAAGCCCACAAGCCGATTTCGGCAATTCCTTTGGCTCCTCTCCTGCCTGGGATGATGATCTAGATTCCGAGGTGCCGTTTTGAGCGCCTCAAAAGAGAATGGGGTGCCCAAGGGCACCCCAGACGCGGGAGAGGTGCCAGCCTCTCCAGACTTGAACCTGTGCCTGCAGCGGCAATCGATCCAAGGCGGTTCTGTCCTCGGAAAGGAGGAATGAGATGCTAGTCAGAGTGGCGGCTAGTGGCACCTTGTGGTGCTATATAGCCATTACCAGATTAACATAACGTTCCGGCGTGACGGGCTTCCTCGTCACGTCGTTGGCCTATCACGACCCAATTTTAAGCGCAAACGGAGTTTCGAGCGATGGCGAAGAAGCAGTCGTCTCCCTCAGTCTCATCATTGGCTTCCAAAGTGCTTTCGGGTGCTAAGAAGCCTACCGCCGCAGAGGCAAAGCGACTAGCCGCCTCGGTGCTGTCGCAGGATGAGAAAAAGGGTAAATGACATTTAGCATTTTGCTGGATTAAATGTGAAGCAGCGTGTGGTTGCGAATAACCACACGCTGCTAATTGGGGCCGATCACTCCGCCGCCACAGCCTCCAATCCCAACAACGGCGCGAGATAACGCCCGGTAAAGCTCCGGGCGTTCTTCGCGACCTTTTCCGGGGTGCCTTCGGCCACCACTTCGCCGCCTTTGACGCCGCCCTCTGGTCCCATGTCGATGATCCAGTCGGCGGTCTTGATGACGTCCAGATTATGTTCGATCACGACCACGCTGTTGCCCTGTTCGACGAGGGCGTGGAGGACTTCGAGCAGTTTGCGGACGTCCTCGAAATGGAGGCCGGTGGTGGGTTCGTCCAAGATATAGAGCGTGTTGCCGGTGGCTCGACGCGACAATTCCTTGGCGAGTTTGACGCGTTGGGCTTCGCCGCCCGATAGCGTCGTCGCCTGCTGGCCGACCTTGACATAGCCCAGGCCCACTTCGGCCAGCATCGCCATCTTGTCGCGGATGGGAGGGACGGCCTTGAAGAATTCCACCGCATCCTCGACCGTCATGTCGAGGACGTCGGCGATGGACTTGCCCTTGAACTTCACCTCCAGCGTCTCGCGATTGTAGCGGGCGCCGTGGCAGACGTCGCAGGTGACGTAGACGTCGGGGAGGAAGTGCATCTCTATCTTGAGCACGCCGTCGCCCTGGCAGGCTTCGCAGCGGCCGCCCTTGACGTTGAACGAAAAGCGGCCGGGCTTGTAGCCGCGCGCCTGCGCTTCGGGGAGGCCCGCGAACCAGTCGCGGATGTTGGTGAAGGCGCCGGTATAGGTCGCCGGGTTGGAGCGGGGGGTGCGGCCGATGGGCGACTGGTCGATGTCGATCACCTTGTCGCAATGTTCGAGGCCCGTCACCTTGTCGTGCGGTCCGGCGACGATGCGGGCGCCGTTGAGGGCGCGGGCCGAGGCCGCGTAGAGGGTGTCGATGGTGAAGCTGGACTTGCCCGAACCCGACACGCCGGTGATGCAGGTGAAGGTGCCGAGCGGGATGCTGGCGGTGACGTTTTGCAGGTTGTTGGCGCGGGCGTTGTGGACGGTGAGTTTCTTGCCCGATCCCTTGCGGCGGCGGGGCGGGACTTCGATGCGGCGGGCGCCGTTCAGATAGTCGGCGGTCAGGCTGTCCTTGTGCGCGAGCAGTTCGTTGAGGGTGCCCTGCGCGACGATCTGGCCGCCGTGGACGCCCGCGCCCGGCCCCATGTCGACGATATAGTCGGCGGTGCGGATCGCGTCTTCGTCATGTTCCACGACGATGACGGTGTTGCCGAGGTCGCGCAGGCGTTTCAGCGTGATGAGCAGGCGGTCATTGTCGCGCTGGTGCAGGCCGATGGAGGGTTCGTCGAGGACGTAGAGGACGCCCGACAGGCCGCTGCCGATCTGCGAGGCGAGGCGGATGCGCTGGGACTCGCCGCCGGACAGGGTGCCGCTGGTGCGGTCCAGGTTCAGATAGTCGAGGCCGACATTGTTGAGGAAGCCGAGGCGCTCCACGATTTCCTTGAGGATGGCGCGGGCGATCTGGTTCTGCTGGTCGTTGAGGCGGGTGGGGAGGGTGGAGAAGAAGCCCAGTGCGTCCACCACCGAGCGGCGGGTGGACATGGAGATGTCTTCGCCCGCGATCTTCACCGCCAGCGCTTCGGGCTTGAGGCGGGCGCCGTGGCAGGTCTCGCACGGCATGGCGGTCTGGTATTTGCTGAGTTCCTCCCGCATCCAGGCGGATTCGGTCTGGAGGAGGCGGCGGTTGAGGTTGCCGATCACGCCTTCGAAGGGCTTTTTGACCTCATAGCTTTTCTTGCCGTCGACGAAGCGCAGGGTGACGGGCTTGCCGGCGGTGCCGTGGAGGATGATCAGCTTCACCTCCCCCGGCAGGTCGGCCCAGGGAGTGTCGAGGGAGAAGCCGAACTCCCTGGCGAGGGAGCCGAGAACCTGCATGTAATAGGGGCTGGGCGGGTTGGACTTGGCCCAGGGGACGACGGCGCCCTTCTTGAGGCTGAGGGCTTCGTTGGGGACGACGAGTTCGGGGTCGAACTCCTGCCGTTCGCCCAGGCCGTCGCAGGCGGGGCAGGCGCCCTGGGGGGCGTTGAAGGAGAAGAGGCGCGGTTCGATCTCCGCTATGGTGAAGCCGCTGACGGGGCAGGCGAACTTCTCGCTGAAGACGATGCGGTTTTCGGGGATGCCGGCGTTCTTCATGCCCTTTTTGGTGGAGGTGAGGTCGGCGGCTTCGACAGGCTCAGGGCGAACGGAGGTGGGGGCGGCCCCCAGCGCCTCCGCCACGCTGGTGTCGGCGAGGTCGACATAGGCGAGGCCGTCGGCGAGTTTCAGCGCCTGTTCGAAGCTGTCGGCGAGGCGGGTGGCCATGTCGTCGCTGACGGCCAGGCGGTCGACCACCACTTCGATGTCATGCTTGTATTTCTTGTCGAGGGCAGGGGCGTCCTCGATGGCGTAGAGTTCGCCGTTGATGCGGACGCGGGTGAAGCCGGCCTTCTGCCACTCCGCCAGTTCCTTGCGATATTCGCCCTTGCGGCCGCGCACGACGGGGGCGAGGAGGTAGAAGCGCGTTCCTTCGGGCAGCTGCATGACGCGGTCGACCATCTGGCTGACCGTCTGGGCGCTGATGGGGAGGCCGGTGGCGGGGCTGTAGGGGATGCCGACGCGCGCCCAGAGGAGGCGCATATAGTCGTAGATCTCCGTCACGGTGGCGACCGTGGAGCGCGGGTTGCGGCTGGTCGTCTTCTGCTCGATGGAGATGGCGGGGGAGAGGCCGTCGATATGCTCTACGTCCGGCTTCTGCATCATCTCCAGGAACTGGCGCGCATAGGCGGAGAGGGATTCGACATAGCGGCGCTGACCCTCGGCATAGATGGTGTCGAAGGCGAGGGAGGACTTGCCGGAGCCGGAAAGGCCGGTGATGACGATCAGGCTGTCGCGCGGCAGGTCGACGTCGACGCCCTTGAGATTATGCTCGCGTGCGCCGCGGACGCTTATGGTGGTCAGCATTCGGTAGACCTCTGCCGAGAAATTTGCGTGAGACTCATGGGGGCGTGTTGTTCCAGATTTGTTCTTGGGAGGCAAGGGCCGGTCCGGCGCAAGATAGGGACTGTGCGGCGAAAGGAAAAGGCGGCGGCTTTGCTCCCGCGCCGGGCTGGGTTAAAGGGCGGGGATGAGCGGGATTTCGGTTCGGATGCGGTGCGGGGCGCTGGCCGCCGTAGTGGCGCTGGCGGGGTGCGGCGGGGGCGTCGAATATCGGCCGGTGAGCGACGTGCCGGTGCGGGTGGGCAAGCCCTATAGCGTCAGGGGCGTGACCTATGTGCCCGCCGCCGATCCCGGCTATGACTATCTGGGCTATGCGAGCTGGTATGGCGGGGAGAGCGGCAACCGGACCGCCAATGGCGAGCGGTTCCGGCCCAAGGCGGTGACGGCGGCGCATGTGACGCTGCCGCTGCCGAGCTATGTCGAGGTGACGGCGCTGGAGACGGGGCGCACGATCCTGGTGCGGGTGAACGACCGCGGCCCCTTTGCCGGGCGGGGGCGGATCATCGACCTGTCGCGCGGGGCAGCGGAGCAACTGGGGATCAGGGCTGTTGGCCATGCGCCCGTGAGGGTGCGGGTGGTGGAGCCGCCGGAGAGGGACCGCAGGAAGCTGCGCGAGGGGCGGCAGGCGCCGGAGCGGCCGGTGGTGGACGCCCGGACGCTCGCCAATTTGCGGGCGCAGTTGGCCGGGCAGGGGCGCTGATGTCGTTCGTGGATGCCGGTCGTCGGTTCGTCGTCCGGGGATGCTGCCGGGCGCGGCGGGTCGGCGGATCATCGAATGGGGAAACGGTCCCTTCGCGGCGGCGCTATGATGCAGGGCGAGGCGGCGATCACCGAATCCGGTTCGGCGGTTCGCTGACGACAGTTTGAAAAGAGATCCCGGAGAGCCCGACAGCTTCCTGGATGCACCCCCGGCCATTCCCTTGCGCCGGGGGTGCTTTTTTATGTGCGCTACTTATGGGATGTCTGTAATTTTACGTTAGGGAACGCTTGTTTTCTTGACGTAAAATTGTCGTTCGTCCGGGCTGGACCGCATTTGGTCGACGGGGGCGTCGTTGGCCGAGCGGGAGGGGCGCCGGTCGAACGTGTGAAGCCATGTCTTTGGGCCAGGAGTAAAGCTGAGGCTGCGAAGACGGAGGTGATTTGCCGCTCATATCTTCGCTGAGGTCCGCCGCGAGCGGACAGAAGATAGTTGAGGAGACTTTGTCATGATCGCCGCGAAAATGATCGCTGTCGCCGCTTTGCTGGGCGTTGCCGGTACGGCTTCGGCTGTGGAATTCGAATCGAACGGCAGGACTACCGAGGTTCGCTATAACGATCTCGATCTGTCGAGCGCGAAGGGGCAGAATGTCCTGAAGGGGCGCATCTGGCGGGCTGCGTGGAGGGTGTGTGAGCGTGGCGCGACCTCTGCCGAGATCAGGAAATGCCAGACGGTTGCCGCCGACCATGTGCGCGGCGCGGTGGAACTGGCGATCGCCAAGGCCGGGAGTGGCGAGCGCTTTGCCGACAGGGGCAAGGATGAGGTCCGCTTGGGGAATTGAGGTTTTAGGCCTAGGGTGCGTTTTCAAGGAAGGCCCGGCGGTTGCCGGGCCTTTTTGTTTTGGGAGCGGAGTGTGATGGGGTGACGTTGCGCATTTCCCCTCCACCACCGCCTTCGGCGGCGGTCCCCCTCCCCATCCTCGATGGGGAGGATTAATAAGGGTCAGCGGCCCGCCAGGGCGCGGGCGTTGGCGAGGTAGGTGCGGCCGATGCGGATTTCCGTGTCGTCGGCCAGGCAGGCGGACCAGACGCCGCTGCCGTCGTGGCGCAGCCGGGCGATATGGTCGCGGCGGACGATGTGGGAACGGTGCAGGCGGACGAATTGCTGCGGGTCCAGCCGGTTTTCCAGCGAGCTGATCGTCTGGTGCAGCAGATAGCTGTTGGCCCCGACATGCAGCCGCATATAGTCCCGCTCCGCCTCTATCCGGTCGATCTGGGCGGCGCCGATGCGGATCAGTTCGGAGCGGTGGGGCACCCAGAATTCCTGCGCCCATTCCGGCTCCTCCTCCGCGCTGGTGGCGGGGGAGGGGGCGGCGCGGTTGCCCAGCGCCTGTTCGACCCGGTCGATGGCGCGGGACAGCCGTTCATGGGCGACCGGCTTTAGCAGATAATCCACGGCGGCGAGGTCGAAGGCCTCCACCGCGAAGCCCTCGAACGCGGTGACGAAGATCACCGCCGGGCATATGCCCATGCGCGAGGTCGCCCGCGCCACGCCTATGCCGTCCAGCAGGGGCATGGCGATGTCGAGCATCACCAGGTCCGGCTCCAGCCCCTCGATCAGGCGCAGCGCCGCTTCTCCGTCGCTGGCGGTGCCGACCAGAGCGATGCGCGGTTCGCGGGCGCAGAGCATTTGCAGGCGTTCCACGGCCAGGGGTTCATCGTCGACGATCAGCGTTCGGATGGTCATGGGTTCAACCTTTCACGGATCGCGCCAGGATGTGCGGAGATTTCGTTCGGGGCGAGGCGAAAATGGTGGATTTTGAGAACCTCGAAACGAGGCGCGTGACTCGTTTCGACGCAGCGTACTTCAGTACGTGAGCACCGGAAGCGCAAAAAGCCGCCATTTGCAGCCCGTCCCGGACGAAATCTCCGCACACCCTAGCTCCTGCGGATGATGGGGAGGGTGAGGTCCACCGCGAAGCCGCCGCCGGGGCGCGGGCCGTAGTCCAGGCGGCCCTGTTCGCCGAAGCGGGCGGTCAGGCGGTCGCGCACATTGGCGAGGCCGATGCCGCTGCCCGCGTCGGCCTCGCGGGGCGGCTTGTCGCCATTGTCGGTGACGCTGATGTGGAGCATGCCTTCCTCCTCCCGCGCTTCGATGGCGATGGCGACCGGGCTGGAGGTGCGCGACACGCCGTATTTGATCGCGTTTTCGACCAGAGGTTGCAGGATCAGGCCGGGTACGCAGGCATTGAGCAGCCGGTCGGGAATCCGGATGCTGGTCGACAGGCGATCCGGGAAGCGGACCGCCTCGATGTCCAGATAGAGTTTCTGGAGATGCACCTCCTCCTCCAGCGAGACATCCTCCAGCGGGTCGCCGGTAAGGCTGGTGCGGTAGAAGTTGGAGAGGGAGAGGATCATCTGTTCCGCCTCGTCGCGCCGGTCCTTCATGACCAGGGAGGAGAGCGAATTCAGCGTGTTGAACAGGAAATGCGGGTTCACCTGATAGCGCAGGGAGCGCAGTTCGGCCTGCTGGGCGGCGCGTTCCAGCCGGTCGGCGCGGCGTTCCACCCGATGCGCCTCGCTGGCGTAGGAAAGGGCGAGGTAGAGGCCCGCCCAGGCGGCGAGGAAGAAATAGCGGCTGATCGCGTCCTCCACGATCTGCATCAGGGCGAAACCCTGTTCGCTGGCATATTTCTGATAATCGGAATCGGGAAAGAGCGAGGCCGGGTCGTAGATGTTGAAGACATAGAAATTGGCCGCCGCCGTCGCCAGCGCGAAGGGCGCGGCGAGGGTGAAGGCGGCGATGATGCGCGTCGCGAGCGGCTGGCGGTCGAAGCGGCGCAGGCAGAGATAAAGAACCCAGGTGACGACGATGCCGATCACCGTCACCACGGCGCGGCGGGCGGCCATGGTCCCCTGCGCCTCGAACCCCATGACGGAGGCGCGCAGCGTCACCAGCACCGCGTAGAAGAACCAGAAACCCAGTATCGAATAGAGTGCGACCGTCGGCGGCACGCCCGGCTCGCCGTCCTCGTTTTTCATGCTCATGGGCGGAAGTCTAGGCCAAGGCGGGGGCGCTGTCGCCCCTGGACGGCGAAGCTGGTCGAAGGGTTCCATGCGTTGGTCGATAGGGGGAGCGGGCGGAACCCGCCCCCGCCGCCGTCCGTTTCATGGCGCGAGGCGCTGATGCGTTCAAAAGGAGAGCATGATGAACGACAAGACCGATATTCGGCCCAACAGCCGCGAGGAAGCGGGCGACAAACGGTCCACCGACGCGCAGGACCATGCCGTGACGACCGAGGAGAAGCTGGACGAGGGATTGATGGACAGCATGGATGCGTCCGACCCGCCGTCCGCTACCGCGCCGGGCGACAATGGCGATCCGGTTCCGTCATCCGGTTTCCCGGAAGGCGAACAGGGATCGGGAGGCAAGGGCCATCCCGAAGGCAAGGGCGGAAAGGACGGGCGATAGACGCTGGGGGAAATCGTGATATGATCGGTTGGAGGGCAGCCGCGACGTTGCCCTCCGCAGGTGAGAGGAGCCACTTCATATGCCGACTTCCGCCACTCCCGCGATCGAGCGCATCGCCCGCGTGCTGGCGGGGCGCCAGCTCAGCCTGAACGGCGAGGGCAGCGATCCGCATGCGGCGAGCGCAGTCGACGCCAGTTGGCAGGACCATGTCGACGATGCCTATGCGATCCTGCACACGCTGCGCGAACCCGATGCGCAAATGGCGCAGGCGGGCGACGTGGCGGTGTGGCGCAGCATGATCGGCGCGGTGCTGGAGCGGCGCGCGGATTAGGGGATTGGGGCCGGGGCGGCCCCGCCATTGAGCGACCGTGCTCCTGCGAAGGCAGGAGCCGGGTCCGGGCGGTGCGATGGTCCATAGAGGGCGGAACTGGGCTCCTGCCTTCGCAGGAGCACGGTGCGCTTTGGACCGAACGCTCTCTCCGGCGCGCTGTCCCTCCGTTGGACGCATTCATGAAAATTACATGTTGCGCCGCACAAAGAAAAATGATTCCCTATGCTTGTCGGCAGAACCGGCGCTTAAGCTTGCAGTAACCATAGGGGGCGCATGTTCTGCTTACGACTTGAAGTCGGAGGGCAAAGACATGGGCACGAGTGCAAGACCTGCGGACGGGGCGATCACCCTGGCGGAATTGCGAGAATTCGCCAGTTTCCCGGCCGCTACGCAGCGTTACATCCGAAGATCGCTGGACATCGGACTCCATCGGCGCGACGCCATGAAGCTGTGGTCGCGCGACATGGTGGAGGAAGCCAGCATCCGGGCGCAGGCGCGGGTCTACGGGCGGCTGGACGAGATCAAGGCGCGGGTGCCCGACGACAGCGGCCTGGACCAGATGGAGCCGTTCATGGCGCCGCTGGTGACGGTGTCCGCCTTCGACCTGGGGCAGGACCGGCTGTGCAGCTTCTCGGCCTATCGCTTCCTCTATGAGCGGCTGTTGGGGGCGGGATCGCGGCCGTGGCTGCCGGGCGCCTTCTGCGCGGCGGCCAGCCTGCCGCATCTGCACCCCGAAAAGCGCCGGGCGCTGCTCCAGTCGATCAGCGAGGCGGCGGCGACGGCGGTCGGATGGTCGAACCGGGAGCCGACCTTCTATCCCGAATGGGTCGAGAAGGTGGACCTGAGCAAGGCGAACTGAACGGGCGGTCCGGGTCCGTCCGGGGGGACGGGCGCGGGAAACGCGGCGATGACGGCGCGGCGGGCGAGGCCCGGCGCGCCGTTGCCTTTTCCTGTCCGGAAGACCCGCCATCCCATTGATCCAGATCTGGATTATCATCATCGACTTGCCGGCGGAACTATGCCCTATTGCCGCCCGCAGGCGCGAGCCTGCGTGCGACCCAACTGAAGCCCCGCCCTTCTTCGCAAGAGGCGGGGCTCCTTTGCCTTTGGCGAGGAAGGACGGGCGCGGTTGGCGGAACGCCAGCCCCTGAATCGCAAGCCCCTGAATCGCAAGCCCTGAATCGCAAGCCCTTGAATCGCTGGTCGCAGTTCCTAGATCGGGGTTCGTCACTCTTCCCCTTGGAGTGACGCCTCCCTGAACCTTGGCCCCGCCGTGGAGCTTGCTCCGGCGGGGTTTCTTTTTCGGCCGGGTCGGTGCCGTTCCGCCTTCCTTGCCGATAGCGATTGACAGGCATAAATGTGTAGATACACATATAGGGGCGAATCGGTATGATCGAACCGATGGGGTTCGGTCGCGCCGCTTCGGTGGAAGGCGGCTGGAGCATCGCGCGGGAAAGGCGGGAACCGATCCGCTTGGAACGATGCGACACCAAAAGCTCCGGCCCGAAGCCCTCGCAATCGTCGCGGCGGGGTGGATCTGTTTTCGACGCTTGTCGGGGACAGGCCTTTCCAATCTCAAGCAGAGCCCATCGGTCGAATGGGCCTTCCCGGGAGGGGGATTGATGATGATGAAATGGAAGGCTGTGCTTTGTCTTGCCGGCGCGGCGGTGGTCGTGCCGGTTGCCGCTCATGGTCAGTCGCCGTCCGGACCAGCCGGGGAGGCGCCGGCATCGGCGGAACCGGCCGCCAGCCCGGCCGACATCGTCGTGACGGCGCAGAAGCGCGCCCAGAGCCTCAGCACCGTGCCGATGTCGGTGACGGCGCTGACCGGGGAGCAGCTTGCGGCGCGGGGGATCAACGACGTCCAGGATCTGGCGAAGGTCACGCCCGGCCTCAATTTCGTGCAGAGCGGCAGCGGCGTGCCGGTCTATTCGCTGCGCGGCGTGGGCTTCTACGACACGGCGGTGGGTGCGCGCCCGACCGTCAGCGTCTATGTCGACGAGGCGCCCTTGCCCTTTTCCGTGATGACGACCGGCGCCGCCTTCGACCTGGAGCGGGTGGAGGTGCTCAAGGGGCCGCAGGGAACCCTGTTCGGCCAGAACGCCACGGGCGGCGCGATCAACTATATTGCCGCGAAGCCCAGGGATGAGCTGGGCGCGGGCGTGACGGCGAGCTTCGCGCGCTTCAACACGCTGGACGCGCAGGGCTATGTCACCGGCCCGCTTGCGCCGGGCCTCAACGCCCGCCTGGCGGTTCGCGGGGTGCGGGGCGACGGATGGCAGCAAAGCTATACCCGCAACGACAGCCTGGGCCGCCAGCGCATGCTCCAGGGCCGGTTCCTTCTGGACTGGCAGGCGTCCGACCGCCTCAGGCTCTCGCTCAATCTCAACGGTTTCATCGACGATGGCGACACCCAGGCCGGGCAGTTGCTGACGGTCATTCCGCTGTTCGCGCCCTTTGCCGCCACGATACCGCTCGTCACCAACTATCCCCGATCGCCTGAGACGCCCCGCGCCGCCGACTGGAACGCCGATACGCCGTTCCGGAAGGACAACAGCTTCTACCAGGCGGTGCTGCGCGGGGATTACGAACTGACCGACGACATCACGCTGGTCTCGCTCAATTCCTATTCCCGCATGCGCATGCACCAGCGGATCGACCTGGACGGCACGTCGCTGTCGAACGGCGACCAGACCGTGCGCGGGCGGATCACCTCCTTCTCCACCGAGGAGCGGCTGACCGGCAATTTCGGGCCAGCGACGGTCATCCTGGGCCTGAACTACGCCTATGACAGGACGCGGGAAGATGCGTTCTGGTCCATGCCTTATTCGACCCAGAACAGCTATTTCACGCCCCTGACCAACGACGTCGCCGCCGCGCCCTATGGCTATCAGGACTTCAACACCTATGCGGCGTTCGGCAATGTCGACTATGACATCGGCCGCCTGGTCACGCTGCACGCCGGCGCCCGCTATACCAAGGCGGACCTCCGCTATGAAGGCTGTTCGCGGCCGGGCAACCAGCATTCGGCCGATGCCTCGACCCGCCTGTTCAACGGCGTGCTCGCCATGGTGGGACGGCCGCTGATCCCGCCCATTCCGCTGAACGGCTGCTCCGCGCTCGACAACAACCTGGCCTATGCGGAGCATATCGGCGGAACCTTCAACGAGGATAGCCTGTCCTGGCGGGTGGGCGTCGACGTGAAGCCGGCCGAGCGCGTCCTGCTCTATGCGAATGCCAGCCGGGGCTACAAGGCGGGCAGCGTGCCCGTCCTTTCGGGCACCAGCGTCGACCAATATGTTCCGGTGAAGCAGGAAAGCGTGGTCGCGCTGGAGGCGGGGTTCAAGGCGTCGCTTTTCGGGCGGCTGGTCGACGTGACCGGCGCGGCCTTCAACTATGACTATTCGGACAAGCAGCTTCAGGGGCGCATCATCACGCTGATGGGGCCGCTGATCGCTCTGGTCAACGTGCCCAAGTCCCGCGTTCGCGGCTTTGAGGGGCAGGTCACGGTCTATCCGACCAACGGCCTGTCGCTGACCGCCGCGGCGACCTACCTGGACTCGAAGGTCACGTCCGACTTCATCAACTACACGATCATCGGCACGCGCAAGAATTTCATCGGCAATGATTTTCCCTATACGCCCAAATGGCAGGTCAATCTGGACGGCAATTACAGGTTTCCGGTTTCATCGCGGCTGGATGCCAATCTCGGCGTCAACTACAGCTACCGGACCAGCACCAATGCGGGCTTCGGCAACGAACCGCTGCTCTACATGAAGGACTATGGGGTGCTCGACCTGCGCGCCGGCTTCGGCAGCAGCGACGGCAGGTGGCAGGTCAGCGCTTTCGGGCGCAACGTGACCAACAGCTATTACTGGACCAACGTCGCCAAGCTGTTCGACGTGGTCCGCAGGCTGGCCGGGCAGCCCGCGACCTACGGCATCCAGATGAACTGGCGGCTCTAGCCGCGAACGACCGTCCGCAGCTTATGGGGTCTCCACCGGGCCTTGAACGCCAGGCTTCGCGCCGCTTTTCCGACCAGGACATGCAGGCGGGAGCCGTGCACCGCCTGCCACGCATGCTGGGCGACCTCCTCCACGGGAGTGAGCTTCGCCCCGGATTTCAGCACGCGGTCCCGCTTGCTGTCTTCGCTGGAACCGGGCGTGCCGGCCAGCATCGGCGTGTCGACAAAGCTGGGAAAGAGGCAGCGGACCTTGATGCCCGAAGGCCCCCATTCCACGTCCAGCGCCTCGGAAAGGCCGCGAATGCCGTATTTCGTCGCCGAATAGACCGCCAGGCCGGCCGATCCGTAAAGCGCCGACGCGCTCGCCATGTTGAGCAGGCAGCTTCCCGCCGTGGCGGCGAGATAGGGGTGGGCGGCATGCGCGCCGTACATCATCCCGCGCAGGTTGATGTCGATCAGCGCATCGATTTCATGCTTCGCGGCATGCTGGAACGGCCCGCCCAGTCCGATGCCGGCATTGTTGAACATGACGTCCAGTCGGCCGCCGCTGAACTTCGCGAATTCGGCCAGGCTGCGGTCCCATTTATCCCTGTCGCGCACATCGAGGAGATGGAGCGAAGTATGCCCTTGGGGCAATTGGGCCGCCGTTTCCACCATGCCGGCTTCGTCGATGTCGGCAATGCCCACCAGCCAGTCTTCCGCCGCGAAGCGCAGCGCCACCGCCCTGCCGATCCCCGATCCGCCCCCGGTGATGAAGATCGCCCTGGGTTCATGCATCCAATCTCTCCCCGCCTGTCCGGCGATCATGTTCGTTGACCGGCCGGAGCTTGGCGGAATTGGTTTAATTTTACAACCATTACGTCAGAATGTCGGCCATCGGCGCCGCGCCGCATATCGCCCGTCAGGGGATTCCCCGCTATGCGTGTCCTTGGGAGATTCGAGGTGACGGTGACGGGCAGTTCGGGGAAATGCGGGATGCGCGCTACCGGGAAGGGGAAACCGGGCCGTGGCGGCTGAAGACGGAGGGGGACAGGCCTATTTCCTGCCGATGGACGACGGGCGGTTCATGCCCACGCCCCATGCCGGGGGCGCGTGGAACGTCGCCGAACAGCATGTGGCGCCCGCCATCGGCCTGCTGGTCCATGCGGTGGAGGCCGATCATGCCGCGCGGCGCGCCGACCGATTGCAGGTGGCGCGCCTGTCCTGCGACATATGGGGCACCATGCCGATCGAGCCGGTCGGCATCGACGTCGCCGTGCTGCGGCCCGGCCGGACCATCGAACTGGTGGAGGCCCGGATCAGCCATGGCGGCCGTCCCGCCATCGTCCTGCGCGCCTGGCTGGCCCAGGCCTATGACAGCGGCGGCATGGCGGCGGTCAATTTTCCTTCCCTGCCGCCGCCCCAGGCCGTGCCCGCATGCGACCTGTCCCTCCTCTGGCCGGGCGGCTTCATCGCCAGCGTGGAGGTGAGGCGGGAAGGGCAATGGCCGGGCCGCGCCCGGTGCTGGGCGCGTTCGCCGCTGGCGCTGCTGGAAGGGCGGCAGGTGTCGGCGGCGGCGCGGTTCATGGGCCTGGCCGACATCGCCAACGGGCTGGCGCCGCTTGCCTCCCCGCAGGAGGCGGCCTTCCCCAATCTGGACCTGACCGCCCATTTCCTGCGGTCGCCGGTGGGCGAATGGATCGGTTTCGACACCAGCGTTTCCGCCGGGCCGACGGGCATCGGCCTGACGCACAGCATCCTGCACGATGAAGGCGGGGCGTTCGGCACGCTCTGCCAATCCCTGACGATACGCCCGAAGGACTGAGGCGCGCCGGTTGCCCAGCGTCACCGCCGGGCGGCGCGATCCGTCCGGCCGGGCGTCGCGTCCTCCAGTTCCATCGCGCCCTCCAGTTCCACCGCGCCCTCCAGTTCCACCGCACGTTGCAGGCGGCGGCGCACCTTGACCGCCGCCAGGTCGTTGGACAGCAGCATGGGTTTCAGGTCGAAGAAATCCTCGCCCCCCATCTCCCGCTGGGCGGCGGCGATGATCGGGCCATCCTCCGTCTCGAAGGCGGCGTGCATGGCCGCCGTCTTGAACGCGTTATAGTCGCCATCCTCTTCCGCATGGTTGCGGCGGGTGGCGAAGAAATAATGGGTCTCATTCTCGTCGCCCGGCGTGCAACTGTGCAGGTCATATTGGCTGATGCCCTGTTCGAAGGGCGCGTCGTCCTGCGCCGCCGCGATCGACAACTGGATATTGGCGGGCGCCGTCCAGGTGACGCGGATGCTGTGGCGGGCCGCCTCCTCCGGCCGGGGCAGGAAGGGGGCGAAGATGCCGATGGGCGGGGTCTGGCTGTAGTCCCAACTGGCGGAGACGCTGTTCTCCGTCTCCTCCACCTGCGGGATCAGCGGCGACAATTGCCCCCGCGTCGTGATGATTTCGCCATGGACATAGTCGACATGGCTGAGGTCCATGACATTGTCCAGGATCAGGCGGTAATCGACCGGCAGCTTCATATAGGTGTGGCCGACGCCGTTGGCATGGCCCCTGTCCAGCGGCGAGAAGTCGGGAAGCAGGGCGGGATCGGCAGCCTCCTCCGCCATCCAGATCCAGATGAATCCGTGGCGTTCGATCAGCGGAAAGCCGCGCACGACCTGTCCCCTGGGCAATTGGCCGCGACCGTGCGGGTTGTGGACGCAATGGCCGCCGGCGTCGAACCGCAGCCCGTGATAGGGGCAGGCGATGGCGTCGCCCATCCGGCTGCCCATGGAAAGCGGGGCGAAGCGGTGCGGGCAGCGGTCCTGAAGGGCGACCGCCTCGCCCCGCGCGTCGCGGAAGATGAGGACCGACATGCCCAATATCCGGCGGTGGAAAAGCTGCGTCGCGTCGACTTCGCTGGAGAGGGCGGCGACGTACCAGGCGCGTTTCAGATACAGGCTGCTTGCCGACATGATCATCCTTTTCCCATGGTCGCCGCACCCGTGGCGGCGGATGCGGGGCGACCAGCAAGCGGCGTGCCAGATCGCGCCGCGCGGTCCTGCCGATGCGGCCGAGGCCGCCGAAATGCCGGTCCCGCGCCGGGAAAAGGGGGCGGGAAGGAAAGGGCGCCCATCGCCCCCGCGGCGGGCGGGCATGATCGGGCTGTTGAAAATCATCCGACATTGCCCCTATGACTGTCGAATATTAAACAGGAGAGGACATGGCGCGGGCAGGCGGATCGGCATCCGGCAAGTCGGGACTGGGCACGGCATTTCACGATGGCGGGGTCGCGCCGGTGGGCGAGAGCGACCTTGCCGATCTGCGCGACAGCTTCCACTTCGACCCGGCGCGGGCGGAAATCCGCCTGGGCAAGCGGCGGATGCTGCTGGTCGACGACATCGTGCTTGGCCAGTTGCGGCGGGAATTGGTGCGCGCTCTCGGCTATGAAAGCGCGCGCATGCTGATGTCGCGCATCGGCTATGGCACCGGCGTCGCGGATGCGCAGCTCGCGCAGGAATTGCGGCATAACGGCACCCTGGAGGACATCTATCGCGCCGGGCCGCAATTCCATGCGCTGAAAGGGGCCGTGCAGGTCGAGGAACTGGCGTTCGAGGCGGATTTCGAGGCCGGGCGCTTCCATGGCGAATATGTCTGGCACAATTCGGCGGAATGCGCGTCCCATGTGCAGGAAATGGGCATCGGCGCGCATCCGGCGGGATGGCAGCAGGCGGGATATGCTTCGGGCTATGCCTCCACCTTCTTCGGCCGGCCGATGGTGTTCCGCGAACTGGAATGCATCGCGATGGGGCATGACCGCTGTTATCTGGTCGGGCGGCCGGCGGACGAGTGGCCGGACGCCGACAACGAACTGCGCTGGTTCCGCGCCGACACCTACAGCCGCCGCCCGCCGCCGCCGGACAGCGCGGCGCCGGTCGACGCCGACCTGCATATCGGCGCCCGCGCCATCGTGGGCGCGTCGTCCGGCTTCAACACGGTGCTGCACCTGGTGGACAAGGTCGCGCCGACCATGGCGCCGGTGCTGTTCCTGGGCGAAAGCGGCGTCGGCAAGGAAGTGTTCGCGCGCGAGCTGCACAAGCGCAGCCGGCGGGCCGACAGGCCGATCGTCGCGGTCAACTGCGCCGCCATTCCAGAGACATTGCTGGAGGCGGAACTGTTCGGGGTGGAGAAGGGCGCCTTCACCGGCGCGATCGCCACGCGCCCCGGCCGATTCGAGCGGGCGGCGGGCGGCACGCTGTTCCTGGACGAGATCGGCACGCTGTCCCTCGCCGCGCAGGGCAAGCTGCTGCGCGTGTTGCAGGACGGCGATTATGAGCGGGTGGGCGGGACGAGGACGCTGACCGCCGATGTCCGCCTGATCGCCGCCACCAATGCCGACCTGCGCGCCGAGATGGAGGCGGGCCGTTTCCGCGCCGACCTGTTCCACCGGCTGAGTCCCTTTCCCGTCTATATCCCGCCGCTGCGGGAGCGGCGGGCGGACATTCCGGTGCTGGCCAATCATTTCCTCGCCCGTCTCTGCCAGCGGCACGGGCGCGGCCTGCTGCGCCTGGAGGCGGAGGTCGTCCGCGCCTTCCACGACTATGGCTGGCCGGGCAATATCCGCGAGATGGAGAATCTGGTGGAGCGCGGCGTCATCCTGGCCGGGGAGGGGGAGGCGATCGGCCTGCACCATCTGACGCTGGGCGTGGGCAACCGGACCGAAGGCTTCGTGCCCGACCCGTTCCGCGATTTCGTCGCGCGCCGGTTTCGCGGGGGCGGCGGGGGCGCGGAGGCGGATGTCGGCGCGATGCTGCTCGACAGCGGGCTCAGCCGGCAGGAGATCGCCGACCGGCTGATCGCGGCCGCGCTGGAACGCAGCGGGGGCAATGCCAGCGCCGCCGCCGCCGCGCTGGGCATGACGCGCGCGCAGGTGCAATATTGGAAGGGGCGGCGGGGCGGATGAAGGCCCGCTTCCGCTATCGAAGGCCGCGGTCGGCCGGCGGCCCCGTCACCGTCTTCACCGCCTGGCGGAAACCTTCGATCAGCGGCGATTCGTCGCCGGAACGGCAGATCATGCACAGGTCGAACGCGGCCGGACCGTCATCTTCGGCCAGCGGCACATAGACCACGTCCGGCAATTGCAGCGTGCGCGCCGATTCCACCGCCGCCGCCAGTCCCACGCCGCTCGACACGAAGGCGACGGCCGTCACCACGTCATCGACCGTCTGCACGACATTGGGTTCGATGTTGAGATCGTGAAAGGCGCGCAGCAGGAAATTGCTGAACCCGCCCGACTGGCTGGCGCGGGGGTAGAAGATCATCGGTTCCCCCGCCAGGTCCGACAGGGCGATGGATGCGCGGCCCGCCAGCCGGTGATGGCGCGGCATGGCGATGATCATCGGTTCATGCACCACGCTTTCCCATTGCAGTCCGGGATATTCGAGGAAGAATCGGTTGAAGCCGATGGCGATCCGCCGTTCCTGCAACGCCTTAACCTGCGTGTCGCGGTCCATATTGTGCAGGACCACCTCGACATTGGGATAGCGCTTTCGAAATTCGAGCACGATGCGCGGCACGATGTCGAGCACGGCGGACCCGAACACGCCCACGTCCAGCCGGCCGAGCGCGCCCTGGCCGATCAGTTGCGTCGTGGCGCAGGCCTGTTCCACCAGGTTCAGGATGTTCACCGCCTCCGTATAGAGGGCCTGCCCGGCGGCGGTGGGTTCGACGCCATGCCGCTTGCGCACCAGCAGGGACACGCCCAGCACTTCCTCCAGATACTGGATCTGGCGGGTCAGCGGCGGCTGGGACAGATGGAGTTCCTGGGATGCGCCCCGGATGCTGCCGTGGCGCACGGTCTCCACGAAATAGCGCAGGTGGCGGATGTCGATGCGGTTCGCGAACATGTCTTGCGCCTTTCCGATGCTGTCGAGATATGCCTTGCAGGTATCTCAAAGAGCATAAAACAGTATTATTGGGTAAGGCTATCCTTCGTTAGAAGGTCTGGCAACGACATGGAGAGGACAGTTGGCGCATTTCCGGCATTTCATCGGCGGAACCTTCACGCAGGGAACGTCCGGCAGGACTTTTCCCAAATATCGGCCGAGCGACGGAGCGCTGATCGGCCATGTGCATGAGGGCGGCCGCGCCGAGATCGACCTGGCGGTGCAGGCTGCGCGGGCGGCGCAGAAAGGCCCCTGGGCAGGGCTGACGGTGGATGATCGGTCCGACCTGATGCGGGCCGTCGCGGACGGGATCACCCGGCGCTTCGACGATTTCGTGGCGGCGGAAATGGCCGATACCGGCCAGCCCCGGTCGATGATGGAACATGCCTTCATCCCGCGCGGCGCGGCCAATTTCCGGATTTTCGCCGACGTCGTGAAGAATGTCGCGACCGAGAGCTTCCAGACGCCGACTCCGGACGGGCGGGGCGCGCTCAACTATGCGATTCGCAAGCCCAAGGGCGTGATCGGCGTCATCTGCCCGTGGAACGCGCCGCTGCTGCTGATGACGTGGAAGGTCGCGCCGGCTCTGGCCTGCGGCAACAGCGTGATCGTGAAGCCGTCGGAGGAGACGCCGGGCACCGCGACGCTGCTGGGCGAGGTGATGAACGATGCGGGCGTGCCCGCGGGCGTCTATAATGTCGTCCACGGCTTCGGCCCGGACAGCGCGGGCGGATACCTGACCCAGCATCCGGGCGTCGACGCGATCACCTTCACCGGCGAGACGCGCACCGGCACCGCCATCATGCAGGCGGCGGCGCACGGCCTGCGCGACGTGTCCTTTGAATTGGGCGGCAAGAACAGCGCGATCGTCTTTGCCGACGCCGACCTCGACGTGACGCTGGAGGCGCTGGGCCGATCCGTCTTCCTCAATTGCGGGCAGGTGTGCCTGGGCACCGAGCGGGTGCTGGTCGAGCGGCCGCTGTTCGAGGCGCTGGTCGCGGGTCTCAAGGAAAAGGCGGAGGCGCTCAAGCCCGGCGCGACGCTGGGTCCGCTTATCTCCGCCGAGCATCGCGAGAAGGTGCTGTCCTATTATGCGAAGGCCGTGGCGGAGGGGGCGAGGGTCGTGACCGGCGGCGGCGTGCCGACCATGCCCGACGAGCTTTCGGGCGGCCATTGGGTGCAGCCGACGATCTGGACCGGCCTGGCGGACGAGGCGTCGGTCTGGAACGAGGAGATTTTCGGTCCCTGCTGCCATATCCGCCCCTTCGACAGCGAGGAGGAGGCCATCGCCGTCGCCAACGCGACCGACTATGGCCTTTCCGCCGCCATCTTCACGCAAAACCTGTCGCGCGCGCACCGCGTCGCGGCGGAGGTCGACGTGGGCATCACCTGGGTCAACAGCTGGTTCCTGCGCGACCTGCGCACGCCCTTCGGCGGCACCGGGCACAGCGGCATCGGCCGGGAAGGCGGGGTCCACAGCCTCGAATTCTACACCGAGCTGCGCAACATCTGCGTGAAGCTGTGACCATGCTGGACGCGGCCGCCATCGCCCGGCACGGCGACGAGCTTTACGAGGCGCTGGTCGCCGGCGCGACCGTCCCCAACCTGCGGGACCGGGTGCCGGGCATCACCATCGTCGATGCCTATCACATCCAGGCCCGCATGGTCGGGCGGCGCGTCGCCGCGGGCGAGACGGTGGTCGGCAAGAAGATCGGCGTCACGTCCAGGGCCGTGCAGAACGCCATCGGCGTGTTCGAGCCGGACTTCGGCATATTGACCAGCGCCATGGCCTATGACGATGGCGCGACCGTCCCCATCGAAGCGCTGATCCAGCCCAAGGCGGAGGCCGAAATCGCCTTCGTCCTGAAACGCGACCTGAAAGGCCCCGGCGTCACGGCGGCGGACGTGCTGGCGGCGACGGACCATGTCCGCGCCTGTTTCGAAATCGTCGACAGCCGCATCACGAACTGGGACATCCGCATCCAGGACACTGTGGCCGACAACGCGTCCTGCGGGGTCTATGCGCTGGGCCGCGAGAAGATCGATCCGCGCGACGTGGATCTGGCGCTGGCCGGCATGTGGGCGGAGCGCAATGGCGAGCAGGTGGCCGTGGGCGTGGGCGCGGCCGTGCAGGGATCGCCCGCCAATGCGGTCGCCTGGCTCGCCAATACGCTGGGCCGGCTCGACATGCCCTTCCTGGCCGGGGAGGTGATCCTGTCCGGCGCGCTGGGGCCGATGTTCCCGGTGGGCGAGGGCGACCATATCGCCATGCGCATCGGCGGGATCGGCGATTGTTCCCTGACCTTCGGCCGGAGGACCGCCGATGCTTGATGCAGCAGCCATCGCCGAACTGGCGAACCGGGTGGACGGCGCCCAGTCGAACCGCCGCACCATCGCGAAGCTGACCGACGATTATCCCGGCATGACCGTCGATGACGGCTATGCCGTGCAGGACGAATGCCTGCGCCGCTGGCAGGCGCGGGGCCGGGCGCTGATCGGCTACAAGGCCGGTCTCACCTCGCGGGCCAAGATGATCCAGATGGGCGTCGACGTGCCGAGCTTCGGCCTGCTGATGCGCGACACATGCGATGCGGAGGGCAGCGCGGTGCCGACCGCCGGGCTGATCCATCCGCGCGTCGAGGGAGAGATCGCCTATGTCATGGCCCGCGACCTGTCCGGCCCGGACGTTTCCATCGATCAGGTCCATGCCGCGACGGACTTCATCCAGCCCGCCATCGAGATACTCGACAGCCGGTTCGAAAAGTTCAGGTTCGACCTGCCGAGCGTCGTCGCGGACAATGGCTCCAGCGCGCGCTTCGTCATGGGCGGGCGGATGCGGCGGCCCGGCGACGTCGACCCCGCGACCATCGGCATCGTGCTGGAAATCAACGGCGAGGCGGCGGCGCTGGCCTGTTCGGGCGCGGTGCTGGGCCATCCCGCCCGCGCCGTGCAGATGCTGGTCGCCTGGCTGCATGAGCGGGGGCGGATATTGCCCGCCGGATCGGTGGTGCTGACCGGCGCCGCGACGGAGGCGATGCCGATCGCCAAAGGCGACATCGTCTGCGCCCGCTTTCAAGAGATGGGCAGCATCAATGTGAGGATCGACTGATGCCGATTATATCCGTGGTCATTGGCGAAGGCCGTTCGATGGAAAGGAAACGCGCCTTCATCCGCGCCCTTACCCAGGCGACGGTCGAAACCATGGACGTGCGTCCCGACCAGGTGCGCGTGATCCTGAACGAAACCCCCTTGGACCATTATGCCGTCGCCGGCGTGACGTTCGGCGAAAAGGCGCAGCAGGGACAAAGTCGATGACCAAAGTGAAATGCGCCATCATCGGGCCGGGCAATATCGGCACCGACCTGCTCTACAAGCTGCTGCGTTCCGACAGGCTGGAGCCGGTCTGGATGGTCGGCGTCGATCCGACGTCCGAGGGGCTGGCGCGGGCGCGGGAGCTGGGGCTGAAGACCACCGACGCGGGCGTCGACGGCCTGGTGCCGCATGTCGCCAGGGACGGCGTGAAGATCGCGTTCGACGCGACGTCGGCCTATGTCCATGCCGAAAACAGCCGCAAGCTGAACGAGCTGGGCGTGCTGATGATCGACCTGACGCCGGCGGCCATCGGTCCGCTTTGCGTGCCGGCGGTCAACTTGGCGCGGCAGGCGCGCGACGGCGCGGTCAACGTCAACATGGTGACCTGCGCGGGTCAGGCGACGATCCCGATGGTGAACGCGGTCAGCCGCGTCCAGCCGGTCGACTATGCGGAGATCATCGCGACCGTGGCGTCCAGGTCGATCGGACCCGGCACGCGCAAGAATATCGACGAGTTCACCCGCACCACCTCCGCCGCGATCGAGAAGGTCGGCGGCGCGGCGAAGGGCAAGGCGATCGTCGTCATCAATCCCGCCGAACCGCCGCTGATGATGCGCGACACCGTCTATTGCGAGACCGCCGACGAGCCGGACCGCGAGGCGATCAGCGCATCCGTGCGCGAGATGATCGCGCAGGTGCAGCGCTATGTGCCGGGCTATCGGCTGAAGAACGGGCCGACCTTCGAGGGGCGCAAGGTCTCCATCTTCCTGGAGGTGGAGGGGCTGGGCGACTTCCTGCCCCGATATGCGGGCAATCTGGACATCATGACCGCCGCCGCCGCGCGCACGGGCGAGATGTTCGCGCAGGAAATGATGGAGAGCGTGCAATGACGACGACGGCGCAGATCAAGGGCCGGAAGGTCAAGCTGCATGACATGTGCCTGCGCGACGGCATGCATTCGATGCGGCACCAGATCAGCCTGGACCAGATGATCGCCATCTCGACCGGGCTGGACGAGGCGGGCGTGCCCCTGTTGCAGGTGACGCATGGCGATGGTCTGGGCGGTTCGTCGCTCAACTATGGGCGCGGCGCGCATAGCGACCGCGACTATATCACCGCCGTCGCGTCCCGCATGAAGAACGCCACCGTGTCGGTGCTGCATGTGCCGGGCATCGGCACGCTGGACGAACTGCGCATGGCGGCGGATTGCGGCGCGGGCTGCGTCCATGTCGCGTCCCACTGCACGGAGGCGGACGTGACCGAACAGCATATCGGCCTTGGCCGGAAGCTGGGGCTCGACACCGTGGGCTTCCTGATGATGGCGCACATGACATCGGTCGAAACGCTGGTCGAACAGGCGCTGCTGATGGAAGGCTATGGCGCGACGACCGTCTATTGCGTCGACAGCGCCGGCTACATGCTGCCCGAAGAGGTGACGGCGCGGATCGGCGCGTTGAGGGGGGCGTTGCAGGCGGAAACGGAGATCGGGTTCCACGGCCATCACAATCTGGGCCTTGGGATCGCCAATTCGCTGGCCGCCGTGGCGGCGGGAGCCAGCCGGATCGACGGGTCCGCCGCCGGTTTCGGCGCAGGCGCCGGCAACAGCCCGCTGGAGGTCTTCGCCGCCGTATGCGAGCGGATGGGGGTGGAAACGGGCGTCGACACCTTCCGCCTGATGGACGTCGCGGAGGAGCGGGTGCTGCCGATGATGGCGAAGCCGCCGCGCGCCGACCGGGACAGCCTGACGCTGGGCTATGCCGGGGTCTATTCCACCTTCCTCTACGCGGCCAAGGATTGCGAGCGCAAATATGGCCTGCCCGCCCGCGACCTGCTGGTCGAACTGGGCCGCCTGAAGATGATCGGCGGGCAGGAGGACATGATAGAGGATACCGCCCTCACAATGGCGAAGGAGCGCGGGCTGATTTCGGCCTGACGCCCGGTTTTCAGATCGGAGTGAAGAGCATGTCCGTTCCGGGCAGGAATTTCGGCGCCCATTGCGTGGTCGTCGGCGCGAGCGGCGCATTGGGCAAGGCGATCGTCGCCGGGCTGGTGGCGCGCAAGATGCATGTCGTCGCGGTGGCGCGGTCGCGCGAGCCGCTGGAGGCGCTGGTCGATCGCCATGGCGCGGGCGTGGTGATGCCGGTCGTGGCCGACTTCGCGTCCGACGATGCGGTCGATGCGCTTCGGGCGCGGCTGGACCGGCCGGTCGCCATGGTCGTCCATGCGCCCGGCGTGCCGGTGGCGGGCGGCATTCGCGCCGCGCCCACCGACGCGCTGGTGGAGGCCTGCAACATCAAGGTCGGCGGCTTCGTCCGGCTGGTGCGCGCGGTGGAGGACCGACTGCGCCGCCACAGCCGCCTCGTCGCGATCGGCGGCCATTACGGGTTCGAGCCGACCGCCTATGCCGCCACCGCCGGGGTCGCCAATGCGGCGCTCGCCAATGTGGTGCGGCAGATGAGCTGGGCCTATGGCGGGGAGGGGATCACCGCCCATCTGGTCGCCCCCGGCCCCGCCGATACCGATCGGCTGCACAAGGTCGCGGCGGCGCGGGCGTCTGAAAATGGCGGCTCGGTAGCGGACGAGCTGGACGCGATGCGCGGCGAATCCGCCATTGGCGCGCTCACCACGCCGGGCCAGGTCGCCTGGGCTGTGGCGATGCTGCTCGATGCGGAGGCGGACGCCATGGCGGGCGCTGCGATGATGCTGGACGCGGGCCGCAGGCGCGGCCTGCCCTGAAGGAAGGAGAAGCGGCATGCCCATCGTGCAATTCCACCTGGTGGCGGACCAATATCCGGACGAGGCGGTGGCCGCGCTGCTGGAGGCGGCCTCGCTATTCTATGTGCAGGCGCTTTATCCCACGGTCTCGCCGCCGCCCCTGGAGCGGGTGCGCGCCTTCGCGACGAACGTGCCGGCGCATCGCTGGGCGACGGGCGGCCGGCTGGTCAGCGACGGAGGGACGGCCGCGCCCTGGTTCACCTGCATCGCGCTGGAAGGCCGCCCGGCCGGCCAGTTGCAGGCCCTGGCGGCGGGATTCACCGACCTTGTCGAGCGCCATCTGGGCTGCGAACGGTCGCTGATACGCGGCACGGTGATGCAGGTCGCGCCCGCGCTGTGGAGCATCGGCGGCGTTCCCGCCAGCGAGGCGCGCGCTTCCGAAGCGTCGCTGCGCGCCGGATGACGGATGGCGGGCGCAAGGTGATATGCGTGGAGTATCACAGGTAAGCGGAAAGGGTATTTGTCGGTAATTCACCCCATGATTATGATCGGTGAAAAGAACAGAATGACGGCAGGAGAGAGATCGGATGGACGATCGCGATGTGGAAGGCCTGACGCAAGCGGCGTCGTTTCAGATAGAGATTGCGGGCGCGCGCTTTCCCTGCCGCGCCGACCAGAGCCTGTTGGCGGCGATGATCGAGTCCGGGCGCAAGGCGCTGGCCGTGGGATGCCGCGGCGGCGGCTGCGGCGTCTGCCGCATCCGGATACAGGCGGGCCGCTGTTCCACCGGGCATATGAACCGCGCCGTGGTGAGTGCTGCGGACGAGCGGGACGGCATCGTCCTGGCGTGCCGCGCCTATCCGTCGAGCGACATCCGCGCCGTGCCGCTGCCGCGCGCGTCCCTTGGCGTCGCGCCGGTCGGCCGCGCCGCATGAGCGCGATCGCGGACATCGGCGCCCCCGCGGCGCAGGCGGTGGAGCGGATGCTGTCGGCCGCCCGCGCCCGCGCGGAGGCGATCGGCGTTCGCGTGCATGTCGCGGTGGTGGATGGGGCGGGCAATCTTGCGGGCTATCTGCGGATGCCGGGATCGTTCCTTAGTTCAGGCGAACTGGCGATCGACAAGGCCTATACCGCTGCCAGCTTCGCGATGACGACGCGCGATTTCGGCGCGCTGCTGGAGCAGGCGCCGCGCCCGGTGCGCGACGGGTTGCTGCGCCGCCCGCGCCTGACGGAGGTTCCGGGCGGCTGCCCCGCCGAATTGCAGGGCCGCCCGGTCGGGGCGGTCGGCGTGTCCGGCGGCAGCGAGGTTGAAGACGAGGACATCGCCGCAGCCGCCCTGGCGGCCATGCTGCGCGAGGATATTTCTGGGAGAGAATGAATGGCGATTCGTGGATTGCTCCGGGTCGGCGAGGTGTGCGTCAGGGTGTTCGACATCGACGAAGCCCGCCGCCACTATGGCGAGCGGATGGGCCTCATCGAAACCTATCAGGGCGACCCCGACAAGCTCTATTACAAGGTCGCGGACGAGCATGACTGGTATTCGCTGGTCCTGAAAAAGGCCGATGCGCCGGGCGTCGAATATTTCGCCTTCCGCACCTATGAGGATGCGGAGATCGACCATTTCGCCGCGGCGCTGACCGATTACGGGCTTGCCGTCGAACATGTGGAGGCGGGCGTCTATCCCAAGAGCGGCCGGCGCATCCGCTTCACCCTGCCGTCGGGCCATGTCATGCACATCTATGCCGACAAGGAGAAGATCGGCAACGGCATGCCGACCCGCAACCCCGGCACCATTCCCGACGAAGGCTATATTCGCGGCTTCCGCTGCGTGCGGCTGGACCATGTGCTGCTGGGCGGTCCCGACATCGTCAAGAACAGGGACATCTTCACCGGCATATTCGGCTTTACCGTCAGCGAGGAACTGGTCACGCAGGGGGACGAGACCCGGCTCGCCGTCTTCCTGTCCTGCTCCAACAAGCCGCATGACATCGCCTTCATCCTGCAACCGGAGGGCAGCCGGTTCCACCATGTCTCCTTCCTGCTGGATTCGGTGAACGACCTGTTCCACGCGGGCGACCTGATCGGCAAATATGAGATCCCGGTCGACGTGTCGGTGAACCGCCATGGGGTGACGCGCGGCGCGACCATCTATTTCTTCGATCCGTCGGGCAACCGCAATGAAGTCTTCACCGGCGGCTATGTCCATTATCCCGACACGCCGACGCTGACCTGGGACACCAGCCAGTTGGGCAAGGCCACATTCTCGCAGGACAATATGCCGCGCGACAGCTTTCTGAACGTTCTGACCTGACGGTCGTCGACACGACAGGCCGCGAAAAGGCGGCCGAGATATAAGGGACAAGGGGAGTTTAATCATGAAGTCTGGAATTTCGAACGGCGCGTCCGCGCTGGCGGTGGCGCTCGTCCTTTCGACATCGGTCGCGATGGCGCAGGACGCCGCCGCGCCGCAGGAAAATGTCGGCCTCCAGGACATCGTCGTCACCGCGCAGAAGCGGTCCGAAAGCGCGCAGCAGGTGCCGATCGCCATTTCCGCCGTCACGTCCGAAGCGCTCCAGTCCAAGGGGCTGACCGACATCGCCAGCATTTCCGGGCAGGCGCCCAACGTCACCCTGAAAAGCTCCGGCGCGTTCGGCGGGTCCAGTTCGACCCTCTTCACCTATATCCGCGGCATCGGCCAGAATGATTTCGGCTTCAACCTGGAACCGGGCGTGGGCGTCTATGTCGACAATGTCTACCTCGCCCGCAACATCGGCGCGAATGTCGACCTGCTGGACCTTCAGCGCGTCGAAGTGCTCAAAGGACCGCAGGGCACGCTGTTCGGGCGCAACACCATCGGCGGCGCGCTCAACATCGTCACGTCCGATCCGGGCGACGAATGGAGGGTGAAGGGCGAGGTCACGACCGGCCGATACGACCGCATCGACGTGCGCGGCGCGCTGGAAGCGCCGCTGGCGCCGGGCGTGCTGCACATGGGCCTGGCCTTTTCCACCAAGCATCGCGACGGCTGGCAGAAGCGCATCCCCTATGAAGGCGATACCGGCAACAACCCGATCTGGCTGCTGGCGACCGGCGGCGCGTCGGGCGGCCCGGCCAACGGCAATACGGACGGCGCGATCCTGTTCCCGACGACCGCGAAGGACAGGCCGGGTCGGTCGGGCAACATGAACCAGACCGCCGTGCGCCTGAAATTCCTGTTCACGCCCAATGACAGGCTGACCATGCGGCTGATCGGCGACTATCTGAACGTGGATGAGCAGGCGACGCCCTTCTCGCTGCTGGCGGTCAACCAGAATGCCTATGTCGCGCTCTACAACACCTGCATCTCGGGCAATCCGGCCTTCTACGCGCCGGTCGCCGCGCTGGCGGGCGTGCCCGCCGCCGGCGTGACCGACCTGTGCCAGGGCGCGCGCGGCAATGCCGGGTCGCCGGCCGGCATCCAGCCTTCGCTGGAAAGCCAGGCGGGGCAGAACCTGCCCTATGACAACCGCTATGTGATCCGCAACGCGGACGGCAGCATCAATCCCGATCTCAGCTATGCCAGCGGCGCCAATTACAACAAGATCGACAATTACGGCATCAACGGCCAGATCGATTACGACCTGACCGACGCGCTGACGATCAAGTCGATCACCGCCTATCGCCGGTTGAAGTCCAAATTCGGCGCCGACATCGGCGGGGCGCCCTTCTCCGCGCTGGCGCCCACCTTCGCGGATTGGGAAAACCAGCTTTCGCAGGAAGTGCAACTGGTCGGCAACATCTGGGACAATCGCTGGAAATTCGTGCTGGGCGGCTATTATTTCCACGAATATGGCCGTCATGCGGACCGGGTGCCCTTCATCGGCGGCATGATCCAGATCGTGTCGAACGACCGTTACGACACAAAATCCTACGCCGCCTTCATGCACAACAATATCGATGTCATTCCCGACAGGCTGGGGCTGACGCTCGGCATCCGCTATACCCGCGACGACAAGCGCTTCACGGGCACGCAGCGGGACGAAAACGCCTTCGGCCTGCGCCTGACGCAGGCGCCGCCCGCGCTCGTCCTGCCCGATCCCAACGACATCTACCGCGTCTATCCGCTGGGCGAAAACAGCATGTCGTTCGAAAACGTCTCCTACCGGATCGGCGCGGAATATCATATCAACCGGCGGGTGATGGCCTATGCCTCCTACGCCACGGGGTACAAGGGCGGCGGCTGGACCACGCGCCTGACGCTGCCCAATTTCACCGTCGTCAACGGCGTGCCGGTCAAGCTGCCCGCGCCGACATTTGGCCCCGAAAAGGCCTATACGACCGAAATCGGCATCAAGTCCGAACTGTTCGACCGCCGCGTCCGGCTGAACGTCGCGGCGTTCAACACGGAATATAACAGCATCCAGCTCACCTTCCAGAACGGATCGTCCCCGGTCACCGCCAATGGCGGGGACGGGCGCATCCGGGGCGTGGAGGCCGAACTGAACCTGGCCCCGGCGCGCAACTGGACGCTGGACGCCAGCCTTGGCTATCTGGACGCGGAATATCAGAGCATCCTGCCCGGCGTGCCGCTGACGGGGAAGGAGAAGTTCGTGAACACGCCCAAATGGCAGGCGCAGGCGGGCACCGCCTACACCTTCGAGACGGGCGGCATCGGCAGCTTCACGCCGCGGGTCGACTGGACCTATGCCAGCAAGACCTACAATGACGAGGCGAATACGCCCTTGCTGGCCACGCCGGCAGGCAGCTTCTTCAACGGTTCCGTCACCTGGCGCGCGCCCGGCGAACGCTACGAGCTTCAGGCCGGGGTCACCAACATCGCCGATCGGCGCGCCGTCGTGTCGGGCTACACCAATGCGGAGGCGATCTATTCCGGCGTGTTCAGCCGCCCGCGCGAATGGTTCCTGACCCTGCGCGTGCGCAACTGAGGACAAGGGGGTTCCCGCAGCGGTTCGGGCTGCGGGATACGGGGCGCAAGGGACGGTTCCCGCGCGCCGGCCTGCCATGACCGTCCGGATCCGCTGCCCAGGCAGGCCGGTCCGGGCGGTCCTTTTTTCCTGGGGGGGAGGAAGGCGGGCGCGGTTTCGACAAAATTGTCGACGGCGGACCGCAATTGACGAAATTGTCGATGCGGCTTGCGCGAAAACCCTGGATTTTCGGGGAAAGTCGAACTGGCATGGCCCTTGCTAAACCAAAAGGACAAGGCAACAGCCGGGAGAGGAAGATGGCGGAACAGCCGCAATCCGACATATTGGACGCGAAGTTCGTGCGCGTCCGCAACCGCCGCGAAAACGGGCTGGTCGAATTCGACTTCGCCATCGGCGCGCCGGAAATCTTCGTGGAACTGCTGATGCCGACCGCGGCGTTCGAGGAATTCTGCGCCGTCAACCGCGTGATCGACGTAACCGGCCAGCCGCTGGAGCAGGACGATTTCGACGTCCGGCTGGCGCGGGTGATCGCCGGCGAAGCCCGATAGGCAAGAGAGGAGAGACCGACCCCATGCAGATGGACCTGCGCACCGTCACCATCGCGCCGCAGCGACAGACCTATGGCCATGTCGCGCGCCATATCGGCGGCGACAAGCCGGCGTCCCGCTATCAGGAGGGCACGATCGGCCTCCAGACCACGGGCAACCAGCATTATCGTCCGCTCTGGGACCCGGCCCACGACTATTTCGACGAGAGCCGCACGAAGCTGAAGATGGCGGACTGGTACGCCTTCCGCGATCCGCGCCAATATTATTACGGCAGCTACGTCCTGGCCCGCGCCAGGCAGCAGGAGGCGGCAGAGGCCGCCTTCGACTTCGTCGAGACGCGGGGGCTGGCCGACGCTTTGCCCGACGACATCCGCGCCCTGGCGCTCGACCTGATCCTGCCGCTGCGCCATGTCGCCTGGGGCGCTTCGATGAACAATGACTTCATCGCCGCCTATGGCTATGGCACGGGCATCACCCAGCCGGCGCTCTATTATGCGATGGACCAGCTGGGCATCGCGCAGTTCGACACGCGCCTTGGCCTGCTGCTCGCCGAACCCGAAGCGTTGGACGCGGCGAAGGAGGCGTGGCTGCGCGACGTGCGCTGGCAGTCGCTGCGTCGCCTGGTCGAGGATATGTTCGTCGAGCAGGACTGGTTCGAACTGTTCGTGGCGCAGGATTTCCTGCTCGACGGCCTGCTCTATCCCCTGGTCTTCCAGACGATCGTCGACGGCGACCTGGCGCAGCGCGGCGGCGCGGCGGTGGCGATGATGACCCAGTTCCAGAACGAATGGGCGGCAGAGACACGCAAATGGGTCGACGCGCAGATCAAGGCCGCCTGCGCCGACGATGCGGGCAATGCCGCGCTGATCGGCTGGTGGATCGCCAAATGGACGCCGCGGGCGGCCGCCGCGCTCTGCCCGCTGGCCGAAATGGGGCTGGGCGACCGATCCGCCGCCGTCATGGACGAACTGTGCGCCGCGCTCGACGCCCGCGCCGCCAGGGCGGGGGTCCGCGCATGAGCAGCACCGTCTTCCTCGCGCTCCAGGCCAATGACGACACCCGCCATGTCATCGACGCGATCATGGCGGACAATCCCGCCGCCAGCCTGGACCCGCAGCCGGCGATGGTGCGCATCACCGCGCCGGGCACGCTGGTCGTGCGCCGCGAAACGATCGAGGAGCTGATCGGCCGCGATTTCGACCTTCAGGAACTGCACGTCAACATGATCTCCCTGTCGGGCCGCGTGGACGAGACCGACGACATATTCACTCTGAGCTGGGACCGCTGAGCCATGGACATGCCCGTCACGAAGAAGAAGAAACTCGGCCTCAAGGAACGCTATGCGCTGATGACGCGGGGCCTTGGCTGGGAACCGAGCTATCAGCCGATCGACGACATCTTCCCCATGGACCAGTTCGAGGGGATCAGGATCCACGACTGGGACGCGTGGGAAGACCCGTTCCGCCTGACCATGGACGCCTATTGGAAATATCAGGCGGAAAAGGAGCGGAAGCTCTACGCCATCGTCGACGCCTTCGCACAGAGCAACGGCCATCTCACCCTGTCCGATGCGCGCTACATCAATACGGTCAAGCTGTTCGTCAACGGCTTCGCCCCGCTGGAATATATGTCGCACCGGGGCTTCGCCCATATCGGACGGCAATTCCGCGGCGTCGGCCCGCGCGTCGCCTGCATGATGCAGTCGCTGGACGAGATGCGCCATTCGCAGACGCAGATCCACGCCATCAGCAACTATAACCGCTATTATAGCGGCATGGCGGAGTTCCGCCATCATCACGACTATCTGCCCTATCTTCAGGTGCCCAAGAGCTTCTTCGAGGATGCGGCGACCGGCGGCCCGTTCGAATTCATCGTCGCCATCGGCTTCGCCTTCGAATATGTGCTGACCAACCTCGTCTTCGTACCCTTCATTTCGGGCGCGGCCTATAATGGCGACATGGGCGCGATGACCTTCGGCTTTTCCGCCCAGTCGGACGAGGCGCGGCACATGACCCTGGGGCTGGAGGTCATCAAGTTCGTGCTGGAGCAGGACCCGGCCAATGTCCCGATCGTCCAGAAATGGCTGAACAAATGGACCTGGCGCGGCGTGCGGCTGCTGACGCTGGTCGCGATGATGCAGGATTACATGCTGCCCAAGCGGGTGATGAGCTGGGCGGAGGCGTGGGAAATCTATTTCGAGGAGAATTGCGGGGCGCTGTTCCGCGATCTCGCCCGCTACGGCATCGTCATGCCGCCCTGCGTCGAGCAGATCAGGCTGGAGCGCGACCACCTGTCCCATATCGCATGGTGCCATTTCTACCAGGCGCGCGGCACCAGCGACTTCCATGTCTGGCTGCCGTCGAAGGAGGACATGGACTGGCTGTCCGCCAAATATCCGGACACGTTCGACCGCTATTACCGTCCGCGCTATGAATATTGGGCGAAGTGCGAAGCGGAAGGAAAGCCGTTCGAGGCGACGGCCGTGCCGATGCAATGCCAGGTCTGCCAGATTCCGATGATGTTCACCGAGCCGGGCGACCCGCTGACGCTGTGCCAGCGCCATGCCGAATACAAGGGCGAGCAATATCATTTCTGCTCCGACCATTGCCGCGACATTTTCGAGGACGAGCCGGAAAAATTCATCCAGTCGAAGATCGCCGGGCACGAGGTCTTCAAGGGCAACGCCTTCCGCCCCGGCGCGGACCCGACGGCCGAGGGCTTCAATCCCGCCGCCGAGGCGCTCGCCTTCTTCCGCATCGAGCATGGGCGGGACAACGGCCTGCACAACGGGTCCAGGGACGAAGCGAATTTCGCCATGTGGCGCGGCCTTGCAAAGGCCAACGACTGACAGCCGGCCACACCGCCTTCACGGAAGGGATAATATTCCAGGAGAGACATCATGGCCGTCAAAGCCATCGACACCTATGAATTCGAACCGGCGGACAAGGCCGAAAATTTCCACGGCGCCTGCGTCATCTATGCCGGTTGGGACGGGCATCTGCTCTTTTCCAGCCCCTATGCCTGGCCGTTGCCGCCGGACCTGCCCTTCGCGCACTTCATCGCCGGACCCATGGCGGAGATTTTCGGCCAGCACCCCGACTGGGCGGGGATCGACTGGAACAGCGCCGTCTGGACCCGCAACGGCGAAGCCTTCGTCCCCGACATGCAGGCCGGCATCGCTGCCAACGGCCTCAGGCACAAGGATGCGTTGCGATTCCGCACGCCGGGCCTGGATGGCCTGAACGGAGCCGGCATCTGATGAGCTATACCCTGACCATCGAGACCACCGGCGACGAGGTGGAAGTGGCGGAGGGGCAAACCATCCTCGACGCCTGCCTGCGCGCAGGCATCTGGTTGCCGCATGCCTGTTGTCATGGCCTGTGCGCGACCTGCAAGATCCAGGTGACGGACGGGGAAATCGACCATGGGGAGGCGTCCAGCTTCGCGCTGATGGATTTCGAGCGCGACGAGGGCAAGGCGCTGGCCTGTTGCGCGCGCCTTGAAAGCGACGCCAGCATAGAGGCGGATATAGAGGAAGACCCCGACGCGCTGGGAATCCCGGTCGAGGATTTCGAGGGCGTCGTCACCCGCATCGATCCGCTGACCCCGACCATCAGGGGCATCCATGTCGCGCTGGACCGACCGATCCGGTTCCAGGCGGGGCAATATGTGAACCTGACGGTGGGGGAGGAGGGGGTTCTGACTCGCGCCTTCTCCCTTGCCAGCGATCCCCATGCGCCCGACGCCGTCGAACTCAATATCCGCATCGTGCCCGGCGGCGTCGGCACGACATGGATACATGAGCATCTGAAGGAGGGCGACCGGGTGAAGCTGTCCGGCCCCTATGGCCGCTTCTTCGTGCGCCATTCGGCGAAGGCGCCCCTGCTTTTCCTGGCCGGCGGTTCGGGCCTGTCCTCGCCCCGGTCGATGATCCTCGACCTGATCGCCCGCAACGAGACGCTGCCGATCACGCTGGTCTATGGCGCGCGCAGCCGGGAGGAGCTTTATTATCATGAGGAGTTCGAGGCGCTGGCCGCGGCTCATGCCAATTTCCGCTATATCCCCGCGCTTTCGGATGAGCCGGCGGACAGCGGCTGGACGGGTTTTCGCGGCTATGTCCACGAAGCCGCACGGGCGACGTTCGACAATGATTTCCGCGGGCACAAGGCCTATCTTTGCGGTCCGCCGGTGATGATCGAGGCCTGCCTTGCCGCGCTGATGCAGGGGCGGCTGTTCGAAAAGGACATCTACACCGAAAAATTCTTCTCCGCCGCCGACGCGCAGCAGGTTCGAAGTCCGCTTTTCAGGCGCATCTGACCGGATATTGCGCTAGGATCGGGCAGCAAGCGGCGAAACGGCCGGACCGGCGAGGGGAGAAGGGCGAAGATGGCGAGCAAGGCGCTCGACGACCGATCGGGCCGGATCGACCTGTGGTCGAAATTGCGGTTCGACCCCGGCACCGGGACCGTCTGGCTGGACGAACAGCGGATGCTGCTGCTGCACGCCGGGTCGCTGGGCGCGCTGCGGGCGGAAATGGTGCGCACGCTGGGCGAAGGCCGGGCCGGCGCGCTGCTGATGCGCATGGGCTATCAATCCGGCATGCAGGACGCCGAGATCGCCCGCAAGATGGTGGGCGACCGCGATTATGAGGAGGTCTTCCTGCTGGGCCCCCGGCTTCACAAGCTGGAGGGGCTGGTGCAGGTGGAGACCATCCAGTGCGAGCTGGACCTGGACGCCGGGCGCTTCCACGGCGAGTTCCGCTGGACCGAAAGCTGGGAGGCGGAAAGCCAGATCGCCCATTTCGGCATCGGCGAACATGCCACCTGCTGGAACCAGTTGGGCTATGCCTCCGGCTATGTCAGCGCCTTCATGGGCCGGCCGGTCATCTTCCGCGAGACGATGTGCAAGGCGAAGGGCGACCCGCATTGCACCATCGTGGGCGAGATCGCGTCCGACCTACCGGCGGACGACCCCTATCTGAAGGCCATGCGCCCGGAGGACATAGCCGGGCAGTTGCGCGCCATGGCGGAGGAGATCGGGGAGCTGCGCGCATCCCTGCGGCGGGAAAAGCAGACCGGATCGTTGATCGGCCAGTCGCCCGCTTTCTTGAAGTCGGTGAACCTGCTGCGCCGCGCCGCCGACAGCAACATCACCGTCCTGCTGACCGGGGAGACGGGCGTCGGCAAGGAAGTGTTCGCCCATTGGCTGCACGACAACGGGCCGCGCCGCGACAGGCCCTTCGTCGCGATCAATTGCGGCGCCATCCCCCATGACCTGATCGAAAGCGAGTTGTTCGGCGTCGAGCCGGGCGCCTATACCGGCGCGCAGCGGCAGCGGCTGGGCCGGTTCGAGCGGGCGGACGGCGGCACGCTGTTCCTGGACGAGGTGGGCGACCTGCCTTTGCCCGCGCAGGTCAAGCTGCTGCGCGTGCTCCAGACCGGGGAGGTGGAGCGGCTGGGCGGCGACAGGCCGGTGCATGTCGACGTCCGCATCGTCGCGGCGACCAATGTCGACCTGACATCGGCGGTGGCGGCCAGGACGTTCCGCGCCGACCTCTTCTACCGGCTCAACCCCTTTCCCGTCGCCATCCCGCCGCTGCGCGAGCGGGCGGCCGACATTCCGCTGTTCGTCGAGGCGCTGGTGGAGCGGCTCGCCCGGCGGCACGGCAAGCCGGTGCGCGGCGTGTCGGACCAGGCGATGCGCGCGCTGATCGCCTATCATTGGCCGGGCAATGTGCGCGAGCTGGAAAATGTGCTGGAGCGCGGCGTGCTGCTGGCCGAACCGGGCGGGCGGATCGACGTCGACACCCTGTCGATCATGCTGGAGCCGGACAGCCGCGAACAGGCGCATGTGCGGCCGGACGGCAGGCTGGCGGTCACCGGCGCGCCGCTGATACCCGACATCGAACGGGCGCCGCTGCTGCTGGCGGATTATGAGGCCGCGCTGGTGGGGGAGGCGCTGCGCCGCGCCGGGGGCAATGTCGCGGATGCGGCGCGCATGCTCGGCATGTCCCGGCGGCAGCTGGACTATCGATTGAAGCAGGGCGGGGGCTGAACGCCGCGAACGCGCTTCATTCCCTGGGGCGGTCGGCGAACTTGCCCAGCATGTCCTCGCTATAGCTATGCTCCGGATAGGGCAGCATCTGCGCCAGCCAGCCGGCATGGGCGGCCTTGAGTTCGGCGACCTTGCCGGGCATGGCCTCCTTGCGGTCGGCGCGTTCGCGCTCGTCCTGCGACAGGTCGAACAGATAGTCCCGCCCGTAGGACCGCAGATATTTCCATTGGCCGCTGCGCACCGCGATCTGGTCGCCGGCGCGGTGGCGCCAGAACAGCATGCGGTCGGTCCTGCTGTCGACGTCGCGCAGGAAGGGCATGAGGTCGATGCCGTCCAGCCCCTCCACCCGACCGGGGTCGCCGCCCGCCGCCGACAGCAGCGTGGGCAGGGCGTCCATCGACATGGTCACCTGCGCGCTGTCCCGCCCCTTGGGCAGATGGGCGGGCCAACTGACGATCAGGGGCACGCGGATGCCGCCCTCCAGCAATTCGCCCTTCATCCCGGTCAGCGGCCAACTGTCGGAAAAGCGCTCTCCGCCATTGTCGCTGGTGAAGATGACGATCGTGTCCTCCTCCAGCCCCAACGCCGCCAGTTCGGCCAGCACGCGGCCGACATTGGCGTCCATGCCCTCCATCATCGCGGCATAGGCGCGGACATTGCCGCCGTCCATCTGGCGCGGATCGGCTGTGGCGCTGCCCTGGGCGGCGTCGCCCGGACCCTGCCAGGGCCAATGGGGGGCGGTGAAGTGCAGGCTGATGAAGAAGGGGCGGTCCTGCCGCGCCGCCAGCCGCATCCGATCGATCGCCTTCGCGCCGAGCAGGTCCGTCAGGTAGCCGGGGCGCTGGATTTCCGTTCGGTTCTCGAACAGCTTGCCCATCTCATGCCCGTTGATGGTGGTCGCATGGGCGAAATAGTCGGTGCCGCCCGACGCTATGCCGAAGAAATAGTCATAGCCGTGATCGAGCGGGCTGGAGGCCGGCAGTTCCCCGACATGCCATTTCCCGACCAGCGAGGTCGCGTAGCCAAGATCGCGCAGCAGGCCGGGCAGGGTCCGGGTGCCGCGGGGCAGGGACAGTTCGTCGCCGTTGAAGGCGATCGGCTCCTCCAGCCCGATGCGGAACCGCCCCTGGTAACGGCCGGTCAGCAGGGCGATGCGGGTGGGCGAGCAGACGCAGCTATTGGCATAGGCGTTGCCGAACTTCACGCCGCGCGCGGCGATGGCGTCGATCGCCGGGGTCCGGATGTCGCGGCTGCCATAGCAGCCCAGGTCGGCATGGCCCATGTCGTCTGCCATGATGTAGAGGATGTTGGGCCGGCGCGGGCCGGATCGCCCGCCGCGGGCGACGGCGGGGGCCGCCACCGCTGAACCGAGGGCGGCGAGCGCCGTCCGGCGCGTCATCGCGCCGGTCATGCATGTCTTCATGTCGTCAAACCTCCTGTCCGGTCACCAGCGGGTCGAGAGCGTCACGCCATAGAGGACCGTTCCTTCGTTGGGCACGCAGGTGTTGGTGTTGCTGAGGCCGTCGAACGGCTCCTTGCGCAGGCAGGTCTTTTCCGAGGTCAGATTGTCCGCGTAGAAGGAAATCTGGTGCCGCCGGTCCCGCCCGAAATCGAAGCCGATGGAGGCGTCGACGAAGAAGCTGGGATCGATATAGCCGCTGCGCGCCTTGGTCAGTTCATTATATTGCGTGCCGACATAGCGGCCGCTGATCCGGCCGGTCAGGCGATTGTCGCCCAGTTCCACGGTCTGGCTGGCGGCGCCGTTGAACGACCAGCGCGGCGATTGCTGGAGCGGCGCGCCCTTGAGCGCGGTCTGCGGGGTGAGCGCGCCGACGTCGATCACCTCGGTGTCGAGGAAGGCGCCGGCCAGGTCCAGTTCGAAGCCGCCGCCGGGCGCGATCTTCGCCTCCGCCTCGACGCCGGTCAGCCGCGCCTTGGGCAGGTTGATGAAGGCCGGGCCGAGCACCGGCACCTGGCCGAAGGTCTGAAGATCCTTCCAGTCGTAGCGGAACGCCGCGACGTTGAGCTGCACCCGCCGGTCGAACAGGCGCGACTTGAGGCCGAGTTCATAGGCGTCGAGCGTTTCCGGGCGGACCGGCGTGTTGCCGGTGCCGTTGAACACGCCCTGGGCGCGGATGTCGAAGGAACCCGATTTGAAGCCGCGCGAATAGCTGAGATAGGCCATGACGTCGGTCGCCAGTTCGTAATGGGCGGAGATCTTGCCCGCCAGCTTGCTGACGTCCTGCTTCAAGGGGGTGAGCGGGCCGCGGCAGCCGACCACGCCCGCCGCGCAGGGCAGCGTGAAATTGGCGGCGAGGCCGGTCAGGAAGCCGCGCGAGAAGAAGAAGTCGGCGGGCAGGCGGGCCGCGCCGGGCAGGCCGGTCACGCTGTCGAGGGCGGTGATGACGTCGCGCAGGCCCTGCCGCCGGTCATTGGTCCAGCGCAGGCCGGCGCTGACGTCCAGCCGGTCGGTCAGCGCATAGTCGATCTGGCCGTAGAAGGAGGCGATCTCCGCCTTCTGGTCGATGGCGACCATCGGCACCACCGCCAGCGTCGGCGGCCCGGCGAAATTGTTGCGCACGATGGTGGCCAGGCTGTCCTTTTCATGGGACCAATAGGCCCCGACGATCCATTTCAGCGGCCCGGCCGTGTCCGACGCCAGCCGCACCTCCTGCGAATAGACGTCGTAGACCGCGTCCTGGAACACCTGGAACTGGGCATAGGGCAGGCCGCCGCCTTCCTCCGCATAGAGAATCTTGGTGCGGTCGAAGGCGGAGATGGCGGTCAGGGAGAAGCCGCCGAAATCATGGCGCAGGCGCAGCGATCCGCCCTCGAAATCGACATCGGCCAGGTTGCTGCCCGCGTCATAGGCGTCGCGCCAGCGCGACAGCGAGGGATTGAAGGTCAGGCCGCCCTTGCCGGTCGACACGCAATTGTTGACGCGTTCGAACTGCTCCACGCCCAGATCGTTGGCGGGGCAGGGGGTGACGCCGTCGGGCAGGAAGCGGCCGACCGCCTTGCGCGGCAGGCGCGATCCGCGATTATAGCCGACATGGCCCGACAGCAGCAGTTCGGTGTCCTCATCGGGTTGCCAGCCGATGCCGAAGCGGCCGGAATAGCGCTTGGTCGATCCGATCTTCGCCCCGGTCGAAACGTCGCGGAACACGCCGTCGCGGGTCTGCACCTGCCCCGCGACGCGGATGGCGAGCGTGTCGGTCAGCGGCAGGCCGATCGCCCCCTCCACATCGACGCGGTCGAAGCGCCCGGCATTGATGCGGGCATAGCCGTTGAAGCCCTCCCCAGCGTCCGGCCGGCGCGACACATAGTTGATTGCGCCGCCGGTGGTGTTGCGGCCGAACAGGGTGTTCTGCGGCCCGCGCAATATCTCCACCCGTTCCAGGTCGAACAGGCCGAAGGTGCTGGAGAAGGGCGTCACCAGCGACACCTCGTCCAGATACTGGCCCACCGCCTGCTGCGCGGTAAGGTGGAAATTCTGGGTGCCGACGCCGCGAATGGAAATGCCGGCATTGACGGCCGAGCTTTGCTTGAAGCTGAGGTTAGGGAATTGCCGGACCAGGTCGGTCGGATCGGCGATGCGCCGTTCGGCCAGCGCCTCCCCGCCCAGGGCGTTGATCGCGATCGGTATGTCCTGGACGTTTTCGGCGCGCTTCTGCGCGGTGACGACGATGTCCTGGATGCCGCCCGATCCGGCATCGTCCTGCGCGGCGGCCATCGCCGGCAGGCAGAGGCCGGCGAGCAGCGTCAGCTTCGGCACGCGGTGCGCCAGACGTCGTTTCCCGTTCATATTCTCCCCTCCATGGTCTGGCCGATCGTCCGTCGGCCCGGCTTGTCCCATGCACTGTCGCCACAAGGGGGCGGGAGGACAATGGGGCTCGACCTTGTCCGGTGACAAGGTACAGCCTATACCCTGATGCGGCGCCCCCAGAGGCGCGGCAGCAGCAGGGGGAGAGGTCGGCCATGTTCCGTTTCACGCCGCGCCAGTTGGAAATCTTCCTGGCGGTCGGCCGGGCGCAATCCTTCCGCCAGGCGTCGGAAAACCTGCGCATATCGCAAGCCGCCGTCAGCGAGCAGATGCGGGCGTTGGAACAGCAGGTCGGCGCCACCCTGTTCCACCGCAGGGCGGGGCGCAGCATGAGCCTGACGCCCGAAGGCGAACGGTTCCGGGAAGGAGTCATGGCCTTCGCCCAGAAGGGGCATGAACTGGGACGGCTGTTCCGGGGAGCGGCCCCGCAGAAGGTGCGCATCTTCATCGGCACCTTCCTGCTCAACGAATATGTGCGCCCGGCGCTGCCTCGATTCCTGATGGAGAATAGCGACATCGCGCTCGACTTCGTGCACAACGAGTCGGGCGCGGACGTCGACGACCAGGTGGCGCGGGGCATGCTGGACTGCGCGATATTCTCCCGCCCGCAATCCGATCCGCCGGGCGCGTTCGAACCGATCTTCGCTGAGCCGGCCTTCGTGTTCGCGACGCGCGAGCTGCGCGACCGGGCGCAGGCGCAGGGATTGCAGTCGCTGCCCTTCATCAGTTGGAACATTCCGCCGCTGCGAAGCTGCGACCAACTGCGCATGCTGGCCTCGGTCGGCATCATGCAGCCGACGCTGCACAGCGAGGTGCAGCATCATGAGGTCGCGGTGGAACTGGCCACGCAGGGCGCGGGCGCGGTCATCATGCTGCATTCCACGGTGCAGCGGCTGGATTGCGGGCACCGGCTGGTGCCCATCGTCAAGGTCGGCACCTGGGAAAGGCGGCTGTTCCTGTCCCAGTCGCTCGACCAGGGCATGCGCGACCGCCTGGCATTGTTCTTTCGCGAGATAGTCGGAAACGGGGAGCCGCGCCGAGGGGGAGGCCGGCCGGGAAGCGCCTGACCGGCGGGGCCGCCACGGCCGGATGTCGATACAGCCCTAAGGCTTGTTGAGATTCAGGATTCCCCTTTAGGCTTTGATCTGATTCAAGCTCCTTGAAGGAGTTTGTGATGGAAGCTGAACGACTTGTCCTTCGGGACGATCAGTGGGCAAAGATGGCGCCATATTGTCTTGGCAAGGCAAGCGATCCGGGTCGGAGCGGCCACGACAATCGGCTATTTCTGGAGGCGGTGTTGTGGATTGCGCGCACGGGCAGTCCATGGCGTGATCTTCCGGCTGCATTCGGGAAGTGGAACACGATCTTCAAGCGCTATCGGGATTGGGTGAAAGCCGATGTTTTCCAACGGCTTTTCGACGCCGCGTCGGATGATCCAGACATGGAGTTTGCAATGGTCGATGGCACGATCGTCAAGGTCCACCGCCACGGCCAGGGCGCAAAAGGGGGACTCAAAGCCAGGCCATAGGGCGGTCGAAGGGCGGCATGACCACCAAGATCGTCGCACTCACGGATGCCTTGGGCAATCTCGTTCGCTTCGTGCTGCTACCGGGTCAGCGCTGCGACATCATAGGTGTCCCGCCCCTCATCGAGAACCTCGCCTTCGCTGGCTTCATGGCCGACAAGGCGTTCGACACCAACGCCATCATTGCTGAACTCGACGCGCGGGGCGCAAGGGTCGTGATCTCACAGCATCCCGGACGGGCCAGCAAGCGCCGGATCGACGCAGAACTCTACAAATGGCGTCACCTCATCGAGAACTTCTTCTGCAAACTCAAGGAGTTCAAACGAATCGCCATGCGTTCCGACAAGACCGATCAGAGCTTCTCAGCCATGATCTATCTCGCCAGTGCCGTCATCAACTCTCGATGAATCTCAACAAGCCTTAGGGCAGCTTCCTGACGGCGCCGAGATAGTCCCTCTTGCCCAGGGGCACTCCGCTCGCCCGCAGGATGTCATAGGCCGTGGCGGCATGGAAATAGAAGTTGGGCTGGGAAAAGCTCAGCAGGAAATCCTTGCCCAGCAGGTTCCAGCGCAACTTGTCGCCGATGGTGAAGGTCATCTGCCTTTCGCTGAGGCCCTCCACATCGGCAATCTCTAGCGCCCGGAGCGCGTCGATGGTTTCGGCCATCCGGGCGGCCAATCCTTCGAAACTGTCGGGCGGCATCGTTTCGTCGGGCGAGAAATTTCCGCTCTGGACGCCGCGGATCGCCCCGATCGAATGCACGGCGCAGCTTTTCACCTGATAGGCGAAGTCCAGCATGTCGGGCGCGAGTTTCGCCTGAAGCAAATGTTCGTGAGGAAGGGCGTGCTGATCGCAATAAGTCTTCGCCTTCGCCAGCAGCCGCGAGACCGATTCCAGGATCTGGAGGCAGCCGGGCACGAAGGCGTCATACAGCGTCATCATGGATATTGAACCTCCGGCTGGACAGTGGAAGGATCAGCAATGACCGATCCTGTCGGGGCCGTAAACATTTTCCGAATGGCCGGGCGATTCCGCCGGACTGTCGCAGCCTAACGCCGCCGGTAGCGAAAGTACCAGACCTCATGGCCGAGCTTGCGGGCCTTGGCTTCGTAGCGGGTTTCCGGCCAGCCGCCGGGGCGGTTCTGGAAATCCTGGGGGGTGCTGGCCAGCCATTCGAAATCGGGATGGCCGTTCATCACCATCAGCGCCCAGCGCAGATAGACCGGGTGATCCGTGCCGAAGCGGAATTCGCCGCCCGGCTTGAGCTTGCGCGCGATCATCGCGACCGGGCCGGGGTTCATCATGCGGCGCTTGGCATGGCGCGCCTTGGGCCAGGGATCGGGGTGGAGCAGGTAGACGAAGCTGAGCGCGCCGTCGGGGATGCGGGCGAGCACCGACAGCGCGTCGCCCATGTGGAGCCGGACGTTGCCCAGCGCCTGGTCGCGGACATGGCCGAGCGCGGTGACGACGCCGTTCAGGAAAGGCTCGCAGCCGATGAAGCCATGGTCGGGCAACAGGTCGGCGCGATAGGCGAGATGCTCCCCGCCGCCGAAGCCGATCTCGAAATGCAGGGGGCGGTCGTAGCCGAACAGGCCGGCGGCGGTGACCTCTCCCTCTTCCGGGACGGAGAGGGCGGGGAGCAGGGCGTCGACCAGCTCCTGCTGCCCCTTGCGGAGCTTGTGCCCGGACTGGCGGCCGTAGAGGCGGTTGAGCGTGGTGGGATCGCCGGATTTATGCGCTGTCATGCGCGGGCGGATAGAGCATTTTCGAGGCGAGTGAAATCACCTGCCAGATCGAAAAATGAGGGACGGGCGAGAAGGGGCGCGGCGTCGTGGGGGCGCCTCCTGTCCCCGGTGTTGAGGAGATGGCGCCGGGGACAGGAGGCTGAGGCCCGGCGCCGTGGGCGGGCGCCGGGCTTGTTCCATTGGGGGGCGATGGGTGAGGGCCGATGCGGACCCGTCAGGTCACTTGCCTTTGGCGAAGCGGCCCTTGGCGTCCTTGCATGGCCCGGCCAGCGCGGGGCTGCGCCGCCGACCGGGAGGGCAAGGGCGACAAAGGCGAAAGGTCATAACGGCCCGGTCATCGCATTCCCCTTTGGAAAGAGGGTTGCCGGACCCGACAGGGGTGCGGGTCCGACGGCCTGCTTATGGGCGTTTCGCGGGCGGCGCGCCAATGAACTTTTGGTCATGTTGCCGCCATGCGCGGGCCTGTCAGGCAGCGGGCAGCCGTTCGGCCATGCCGCTGTTCTGCTGCATCATGGCCGCGGCGCGTTCCGTGGCGAAGCGGGTGTCGTCGGCCAGTTTCTTGACCTCGCCCGCGACCACCGCGAAGCCGCGACCGGCCTCCCCGGCGCGGGCGGCCTCTATCCGGGCGTTGAGGGCGAGCATGTTGGTCTGGGCGGCGATGCCCCGGATGGTCGACACGATGTCGGCCAATTGGTTCATCGTCTTTTCCAGCGCGTTCTTCTGCCGCTCCAGGTCGTGCTGGAGGCGGTGGCTGTCGGCCAGGCGGTGGCGCGCCTCCCGCTCCTGCCGGACCTGGCGGGTGATGTCGGTGGCGATCTTCACGACCTTGCGCGGGGTGCCGTCGGCTGCGAAGACGGGATTGTAGGTGGCCTGCAACCAGATTTCGCGGCCGTCGCGGTCGCGGCGTTCATAGGCGCCCGCGTCGAACGCGCCGGAACCGAGTTTCTGCCAGAAATCGGCATAATCCTGCGATTGGGCATGGTCGGGCGTGCAGAATATCCGGTGGTGCTTGCCGGCGATCTCTTCCAGGCGATAGCCCATCAGGCCCAGGAAATTGGCGTTGGCGGTCAGGATCGTGCCGTCCAGCGCGAATTCGATCACCGCCTGGCTGCGGTTGAGGGCGGCCCATGCGGCTTCGGCGCCGTTGGTGCCGTAAGAAAGGGAAGAGGCCAAACCATGTCTCCTTGATCCACGCTACGCTAAACGAGCCATGGTTAAGGAACGGTGAGGATGAAGGAAAAGGGGTCGTCGAATGACCAGCAACCCCTTGATATACCTTTATTTTCTAACCAAGGCTAAAGCGCGGCCCTGAGTTTCTCCACCAGATCGGTGCGTTCCCAGGGGAAGAAGTCCCCTTCCGGCTTGCGGCCGAAATGGCCGTAGGCGGCGGAGGGCTGGTAGATCGGCTTGTTGAGGCCGAGATGGGTGCGGATGCCGCGCGGGGTGAGGCCGCCCAGTTCCTTGATGCCCTTGATCGCCTGTTCGATCCGGTCGTCGCCGACCGTGCCGGTGCCGTGCGTGTCGACATAGAGCGACAGCGGCTCGGAAACGCCGATGGCGTAGGCGAGCTGGATGGTGCAGCGCTTCGCGAGACCGGCGGCGACGATGTTCTTCGCGAGATAGCGGGTGATATAGGCGGCCGAGCGGTCGACCTTGGTCGGATCCTTGCCGCTGAACGCGCCGCCGCCATGGGGCGACGCGCCGCCATAGGTGTCGACGATGATCTTGCGGCCGGTGAGGCCTGCGTCGCCGTCCGGGCCGCCGATTTCGAAGCTGCCGGTCGGGTTGATGTGATAGACGGTCTCGTCGCTGAGCAGGTTGGCGGGCATGACTTCCGCGACCACGCCCTTCACGTAATTTTTGAGTTCGGCTTCCTTCGCGCCCTCGTCATAGCCCGGCGCGTGCTGGGTCGAGACGACGATGGCGGTGGCGGCGGCGGGCTTGCCGTTTTCGAAGCGGAGCGTCACCTGGCTCTTGGCGTCCGGCTCCAGGAAGGGCGCGCGGCCGCTGTGCCGGTCGGCGGCCATCTTCGCCAGTATCTTGTGGCTATAGTCCAGCGTGGCGGGCATGAGGTCGGGCGTCTCGTCGCAGGCGAAGCCGAACATGATGCCCTGGTCGCCCGCGCCTTCATCCTTGTTGCCCGCCGCGTCGACGCCCTGCGCGATGTGGGCGGACTGGCCGTGGAGGTTGTTTTCGAAGCGGAAGCTTTCCCAGTGGAAGCCGTCCTGTTCATAGCCGATGCGCTTCACCGTTTCGCGGACGGTGCGTTCGATCTCTTCCTGCGCGCCGGGGGCCCAGGCGCCGTCCTCATAGACGCCCTTGCAGCGGATTTCGCCGGCGAGGACGACAAGCTGGGTCGTGGTCAGCGTTTCGCAGGCGATGCGGGCTTCGGGGTCTTTCGACAGGAACAGGTCGACGATGGCGTCGGAAATCTGGTCCGCGACCTTGTCGGGATGGCCTTCGGAAACCGATTCCGAGGTGAAGAGATAGTTGTTGCGCATGGGACTCCCGTTAGCAGGCTGTTCGAGCAAGCGACATAAAGAAAAGTTTATGTGGCTATTAGCGGGTCGATCTGCGGGTGGCAATGGCCAGCAGGACGAGCGCAGCCATGAAGGCGAAGGACGCCCAATTGCCGAGGCGGGAGAAGAGCGTCGGCGGCAGGGGGGAGGGGAGCGCGCTGTCGAGGAAACCGGCGCGGTGGTGGGCGATGCGGCCGAGGATCTGGCCGCGCGCGTCAATCACTGCCGAGACTCCGGTGGGGGTGGAGCGGATGATGGGAATCCCCTCTTCCAGGGCGCGGAGGCGGGCTTGGGCGAGATGCTGGACCGGGCCCCAACTGCCGAACCAGGCGTCGTTGGAGGGGTTGAAGAGGAAGTCGGGGCGGTTGGCTTCGTCGACCACCTGGCCGGAGAAGATGATCTCATAGCAGATCTGCACGCCCATCTTGAGCGGGGGGCGGCCGAGCGTTGCGGGCAGGGTCAGGCTTTGCGGGCCGGGGCCGGGCCAGAAATCGACGGCGCCGGGGACCAGGCGGGACAGGCCGAGCGGCTGGAGAATGTTCCGCATCGGCAGATATTCGCCATAGGGGACGAGGTGGGACTTGTCGTAGCGGCCGCGCAATCGGGCCTTCGCGTCCACGATGAACAGGCTGTTGTTCGCGCCGGAAAGGGCGTTTTCCGTGATGCCGTCCTTTTCGACCGGCTGGAAATAGACTTTGGTCGCGCCGGTCATGAGAAGGTCGCCGGGGCCGAGAAGGGCCGCGAGGCGGGCGCGCCAGTCGGGTTCCAGGTCGAGATAGGCGGGGATGGCGGCTTCGGGCCAGAAGATCAGGCGTGTGGCCGGGCGCGGGGTGCCGGAAAGGGTGGCGAGGGTCTGGAAATGGGCCTGTTCCAGTTCGGGGGAATATTTCTCGTCCTGGCCGATATTGGGTTGGACCACGCGGATTCTGGGCGCGCCTGAGGGGGTGGGCGGGGCGGGGGAGAGGTTGCCCCACAGGGCCAGGGCGATGAGGGGGGCGGTGAGGGCGGCGGCTGGGCGGAACTGGCGGCGGAGGGCGAGGAGCAGCGCGCCGGATGCGAGGATGGCGAGCGCGCCGAGGCCGTAGGTGCCGATCAGGGTGGATGCGATCGCCATGCCGGTGGGGAGGAGGGTGACGCCCAGCGGGTTCCACGCGAAGCCGGTGAAGAGGGTGGCGCGGAGATATTCGGAGGCGAGCCAGGTGGCGGCGAAGAGGAGGGTGAGGGGGAGTGCGCCATGCTCCTGCGCAGGCAGGAGTCCAGTTCTGACGTTGGGACTGGGTTCCTGCCTTCGCAGGAACACGGTGTTTTGCGGGCGCCAGCGTGCGGTTTTCAGCCACCAGGCGGCCAGCGTGGCCAGGCCGGGATAGACGGCCAGGTAGAGGGACAGGAGGATCACCGCGCCATAGCCGAACCAGTGGGGCATCGCGTCCTGGAAGGTGAAGGCGTGGGCGATCCAGTTGAGGCCCAGGGTGAAATGGCCGACGCCGAACAGCCAGCCGCGCAGGAAAGCGCCGCGGCGGTCGGGCGCGCGTTCGATCAGGAGAATGAGGAGCGCGAAGCAGGCCAAGGTGATCGGCCAGAGTCTCAGCGGCTCGAAGCCCGTTGCCGCGAGGAATCCGGCGAGCAGGGCGGCAAGATTCGGGAAGCGGGACAATATGTCCTTCATGGCGTAGCCGGTCAGTGCAGCGTGGCCATGGTGGCGTTGCTGCACTTGTCGCTCTTGTCCCCGCCGCCCGACAGGGCCGAGGCCGCGATGAAGCCGCCGACCAGCAGCACGAGGAAGGCGGCGGAGAGCAGGCCGAGATATTTCTCTATGAACGCCTTGATCGGGCGGCCGAATTTCCAGAACAGGAAGCCGACCAGCATGAACTGGAAGGCGCGGCTGAGGATGCTGGTCCAGAGGAAGGTGAACAGCGACAGGCCGATGAAGCCCGCCGTGATCGTGATCAGCTTGAAGGGGATGGGCGTCGCGCCCTTGATCAGGATGATCTCCGCCCCGTAATCGCGCAGATAGCAGGCGGCGACGGGGAATTTGGCGGCGAGGCCGAGGGCGTGCAATATCTGCTGGCCGACCGTTTCATAGAGGAAATGGCCGATGGCGTAGCCGAACAGCCCGCCCAGGACAGAGGCGATGGTGCAGATCAGCCCGAAGCGGATCGCGCGTTCCGGGCGGGCGAGGCACATCAGGCCCAGCAGCGGGTGCGGCGGGATGGGGAAGAAGCTGCTTTCCATAAAGCTGATGGCGAAGAGCCAGCGTTCGGCGTGGGCGTGGGCGGCTTTCGCCAGCGTCCATTGGTAGAGCTTTGTGAGCATCGGGTTGAGGCCCTAGCCGAACTGCCTTCAGGCCGCCAGTGCTTTTGCCTATGATCTGATCCCGGAAAACTGGATCGCTTGGAGTTAGAGTTTTTCGCCGTAATCTCCCTGGCTGGGAGGAGCGAAAGACGATGAAGGCATCGAGATTTTCAGACGCCCAGAAGGCGTTCATTCTGAAGCAGGGCGCGGACGGCGTGCCCGTCGCGGACATCTGCCGCAAGGCGGGGATCAGCCAGGCGACCTACTTCAACTGGACGAAGAAATACGACGGCATGCTGCCGCCCGACATGCGGCGCTTGAAGCAGCTCGAGGACGAGAATTCGAAGCTGCGCAAGCTCGTGGCGGACCTCTCCTTGGACAAGGAGATGCTGCAGGACGTCATCCGCCGAAAGCTGTGAGGCCTGCTCGTAAACGCGAGCTGGTGAACGGGGTTCGCAGTGATTGGGGTGTGTCGATCCGCCGGGCTTGCCGGGTTCTGGAAATGGACACCTCGACGTACCACTACAAATCCCGCCGCCGCGAGCAGGCCGGCATCGAAGCCCGCATCCGTGAGATCTGCGAGACCCGCGTCCGCTACGGGTATCGCCGCGTCCACGTTCTTCTTCGCCGCGAAGGCTGGGAGATCAACATGAAGCGAACACACAGGATTTACAACGAGTTGGGCCTCCAGCTCCGCAACAAGACGCCCAAGCGCAGGGTGAAGGCGAAGCTGAGGGAAGACCGCTGCGCGGCCTCCCGCGTGAATGATGTTTGGGCCATGGACTTCGTCCATGACCAGTTGGCGACGGGTCGAAAGATCCGCGTGCTGACCGTCGTCGACACGTTCTCGCGTTTCTCGCCGGTGCTGGATCCGAGGTTCAGCTACCGGGGTGAGGATGTCGTCCAAACGCTCGAGACGACCTGCGCCGTCGTCGGCTACCCAAGGACAATCCGGGTCGACCAGGGCTCCGAGTTCATCAGCCGGGACCTGGATCTGTGGGCCTACACCAACGGCGTTACGCTGGACTTCTCACGGCCCGGCAAGCCTACGGACAATGCCTACATCGAAGCGTTCAATGGGCGCTTCCGGGCGGAGTGTCTGAACACCCACTGGTTCTTGACACTTGCAGATGCCCGCGAAAAGTTGGAGGATTGGCGCAGATACTACAACGAGGATCGGCCGCACGGTGCCATTGGCAACAAGCCCCCGATCACGCTGATGAATCCCGGTGACGCACCCAGCCCGTCACCGTGACCAAGACCGGGAAACTCTAGCCCCAGGTGGTCCAGAGAATGGTGTCGGATCACCGGGACGATCGTCTGCTGCGGCGGGTGGAGGGGATGGAGGGGGGCAGGTCCGATGAAGAGGCGGGGCGCAAGTCCATGGGCGGGCGCGTGGCCCCTTGCGATGGAAGCGACAGGGCCTTGATCGGTGCGGGGTCGCGGCGCTAGCTTCGTCCTGTAGGAGACGCATATGCTTGGCATGGGAGAGGGCGCCTGCCCCTTTGAGTTCAATACCGATCCGGCGACGTTCAAGGTTGGGGATCAGGTCAGCTACCGGGTGACGGGCAGCCTGGAGGGCATGCCCTTTGCCGGCGTGCTGCTGGAGGTGCATGAGGACCATGTGGTGCTGACGTCCGACCCCGACGACAAGGCGAGCCGGATGCGGGCGACCCGGGAAAGCCGTCCTGTCGTCCGGGAGGAGGACGTCTGTTGACGCCACGGCGTTGACGGCGCGGCGGCGTCTGGGCATGACCCCTTATGAGTCCGGCCCGGCGCATCCGAGTGAATTTGACCTTATCCTTTCCCTCCCAATGGCGCGAGCGCGGCGGCGGATTGCTGCTGGCGCTGCTGTTCAACGGGTTGCTGCTGCTGGCGTTGCTGACGCTGGCGCCGGAGCCGGTGATCCGGCTGCCGGACCTGCGCAATCCGGTGACGTTCGAGATGGCGCCCGCGCCCAAGGCGGAGAAGGCGCGCAGCAAGGCGGAAAAGAGCGAGAAGAAGAAGCAGGAGAAATCGGCGCAGCGGCAGGTGCAGCAGCCGGTGGTCAAGCGCGACCGTCCCGTGGTGAAGCCGACCGAGCAGCAGCCTTCGCCGCTGCCCTTCCTGGTGCTGGACAGCCAGCAGATGGCGTCCGCCGACATCGGCAGGATGGCGAAGAAGGGCGCGGCCGACGGCGCGACGGGGCAGGGCACCAGCGCGGCGGTGGCGGGGCCGGGCGAGGGGCCGGGCGGCGTGCAGTTGTTCGATGCGGAATGGTACAGGCGGCCGAGCCATGCGGAACTGGCCGGCTATCTGCCCGCCAATGCGCCCGGCAGCGGCTGGGGCCTGGTGGCGTGCAAGACGGTGGATCATTATCATGTCGAGAACTGCCAGGCGCTGGGGGAATCGCCGATGGGGTCCGGCTTTGCCAAGGCGGTTCGGCTGGCGGCCTGGCAATTTCTGGTGCTGCCGCCGCGGGTCAACGGCAAGGTGATGGTCGGGAGCTGGGTTAGGATCAGGATCGACTATACGCGCAGCGTGGCCGGGGCGGACGATGTGGGGCGGTGAACCGGAGGGGGTATTTTAACCCATATGGAACATTTTTGTTGACATCGTCACGCTGTTCTGGCACATAGGTCGACATTGGGAAAATGTGAGTCGCCGTTGAGGCGGTGAAGGGCTGGTCCTTGGCGGGGTCGGCCCTTTTGCTTTGCATGCGGGGGATTGGCTGTGGCGGACGGAGAGCGGAAGAGGAGCCGGTTCGGCGGGCGGGCCGACGCGCCCGATCGGGTGCTGGCGCTGGAGAATGGGCCGCAGGGCGCGCTGGGCGTCGCGCCGCAGATGCGTGCGGTGCGCAAGAATGGCTGGACGCCGGCGCTGCGGCAGAAGTTCCTGGAGACGCTGGCGCAGACCTGCAACGTCAGCGAGGCGGCGCGGGTCGTCGGGCGGAATTTGTCGACCGTCTATTATCTGAAGCGGCGCGACCCGGCCTTTGCGCGGGCGTGGAAGCAGGCGCTGAGCATCGGGCATGAGGAGTTGCGGGCGCTGATGCTGCGGCAGGCGCTGTTCGGCACGGAGGATGAGGAGATCGTGCTGGACGGCGACGGGGCGGTCAAGAGCCGGAAGATCAAGCGGGGGCATCCGCATATGATCCAGGCGCTGCTGTTCCGAGCGCATGAGAAGGAGGTGGAGGAGATGCAGCGGCTGGAGAGCGTGGAGCGGCCCGATGGCGAGGATGCGGTGGAGCGGTTGCGGGCGGCGCTGGATGAGGTGCGGAAGCGGAGTGGGGGGTAGGGGATTTTGGGTGGGGCGCGGACGTACCCCATTTCGTCACCCCGGGCTTGACCCGGGGTCCCGCTTTCCTGGGTCCGCGCCCAGCCCAAGGTAGCGGGACCCCGGATCAAGTCCGGGGTGACGGGAAACTAATGACCGCAATTGGCCATTTCAGGTCATCTCTTCAGGGGGCGTAGCGGAGGTGGATCAGGGGGTAGGGGCGGCCTTGGCCGTCCTGGTCGGAGCGGCCGGTGCGGGCGAAGCGCATGGCTTCGTAGAAGCCGATCGCCTGCGCATTCTGTTCGTTGACGTCGGTGGTGAGCGTGGGGTGGAGCGACAGGGCGTGGTCGACCAGTTGGCGGCCGACGCCCTTGCCGCGCCATGCGGGGTCGATGAACAGCGCCTCCATATGCGCGCCGTCGATCAGCATGAAGCCGATGGCTTGATCGTCCGGGTCGGTGGCGAGCCAGGCGGGCGCCTGGGGGAGGAAGGCGGCGACCTCCGCCTCTATCGCGGTGCGGTCTGCCGGCGTCAGGAAATCATGGGTCGCGTCGACGGCCTTGCGCCAGATGTCGAGCATGCGGGCGCCGTCGGCGGCGCGGGCGGGGCGGATCGAACTCATGGCGGGCATATAGGGGCGTGGGCCGGATCGGCCAAATCGACGTCCTTGGAAAATCGATGAATGGAGGCGGGCGCATGGCTCTTTCGGATTTCGAGCGGCTGGCGCATCTGCCGGAGGCGGCGCGCGAGCGGGTGCTGGCTGGGCTGGGCGCGGCGGCGGCCGATGCGCTGGCGCATGACTGGCGCTGGCTGGCGCGGCCGGAGCAACTGGCGCCCGAAGGGGACTGGCGCATCTGGCTGATGCTGGCGGGGCGCGGGTTCGGCAAGACGCGGGCCGGGGCGGAGTGGGTGCGCTCGGTCGCGGAGAGCGATCCCAAGGCGCGGATTGCGCTGGTCGGCGCGACGCTGGGCGAGGCGCGGGCCGTGATGGTGGAGGGAGCGTCGGGCCTATTGGCCGTCGCGCCCTGGTGGAACCGGCCGGTCTTCGCGCCGGCGCTGCGCAAGCTGGTCTGGCCCAATGGCGCGGTCGCGACTCTTTATGGCGCGGCGGAGACGGAGAGCCTGCGTGGGCCGCAGTTCAGCCATGGCTGGGCTGACGAGATCGCCAAATGGGCGGGCGGGCAGGCGGCGTGGGACAATCTGATGATGGGGATGCGGCTGGGTGGCGCGCCGCGCGTGCTGGCGACGACCACGCCCCGGCCCGTCCCCCTCGTGCGGGGGCTGGTGGCGCGGGACGGCGGCGACGTGGTCGTGACGCGGGGGCGGACGGCGGACAATGTCGCGCATCTGGCGGACGGTTTTCTGGCGGCGATGGAGCGGAGCTATGGCGGCACGCGGCTGGGGCGGCAGGAATTGGATGGCGAGCTGATTGAGGAGGTCGAGGGCGCATTGTGGAGCCGCGATCTGCTGGAGCGGTGCCGGGTGGCGCATGTGCGCGGCGGGCTGACGCGGGTGGTGGTGGCGGTCGATCCGCCTGCTTCGGCGCATGGGGATGCCTGCGGAATTGTCGTGGTCGGCCTGGGGGAGGACCGGCGGGCCTATGTGATCGCCGATGCGACCGTGGAGGGCGCGACGCCGGAGGGCTGGGCGCGGGCGGTGGCGGCGACGGCGCTGGTGCATGGCGCGGACCGGGTGGTGGCGGAGGCCAATAATGGCGGGGCCATGGTCGGGAGCGTGTTGCGGGCGGCGGAGGCCGCGCTGCCGGTGCGGCTGGTGCATGCGAGCCGGGGCAAGGTGGCGCGGGCGGAGCCGGTGGCGGCCCTGTATGAGGCCGGGCGGGTCGTGCATCGCGGCGGCTTTGCGGAACTGGAGGACCAGTTGTGCGGGTTGATGCTGGGGGGCGGCTATGTGGGGCCGGGGCGGTCGCCGGATCGGGCGGATGCGCTGGTCTGGGGGTTGACGGAGTTGATGTTGGGGAAGCGTGGGGAGGCGCGGGTCAGGGGGTTTTAGGGGGTTTTGGGGGAGATGGACCGTGGGAAGCGTGATGGAGGGGAAGGGGCACGACCTGCGTATTTCCCCTCCACCACTCGCTTCGCGAGCGGTCCCCCTCCCCATGCTTCGCATGGGGAGGAATTGGAGAGGCCTCGGCTCCCCTGACGTTGCGAATTATTGCGGGAGTGAAATGAGGGAACAAGGGTTTGGGGTTCTGCGTAGTCTGTCCGTGTGATTTTTGAGGAGATTGGGTCATGAAATGGGCCGGATGGATGATGGCTGCGGGCGGGTTGGCTATGGTGAGTGGGCCGGTGATGGCGGCTTCGCTGAGCAGCAAGGAGCGGGCGCGGGTGGCTCGCGCTGCGCCGCGGGATCGGGACGATGTGCGTTATTGTCTGCTCCAGGCGAAGAAGGGGCGGGACAAGGGGACGGTGATCGGGGCCGCTGGCGGCGCTGGCGTCGGGGCCCTGGCCGGGGGGAGTTTGGGCGAGTCCCTGCTGGCCGGTGCGGCGGGGGCCGTGGCCGGGCGCGTGATCGGGAAGAGCGAGGGGACGAATTCGGCCTGCGATCGGGTTCTGGCGCACAATCCCTAGGGTTTTGGAAGGGGGCTGCCCCCTCCAAGTTTCGGTAGGCGGCTGAGCGCCGCCAACCTTCACTATCCTCCCCCCGTTCCGGAGGGAGGATTTTTTGTGGGTGGGGTTTCATGAAATTTTTTGGGGTGAAGGCGGCGCGGGAGAGTGCGCGGCCGGTGTTGGCGCGGGCCTGGGGTTCGGGCGGGGTGGCGCTGGGCGAGTGGCCCGCCAGCTATGAGGCGCAGGTGCGGGCCGGGGTGGTCGGCAATCCGGTGGCGCAGCGGGCTTTGCGGCTGGTGGCGGAGGGGGCTGGCGGGACGGCCCTGATTGTCGGCGGCGTGGGCGAGGATGAGCGGCGGCGGGTGAAGGCGCTGGTGACGCGCTGTTCTTCGGGCCAGTCGCTGGTGGAGACGCTGGTGAGCCATTTGCTGCTGCATGGCAATGCCTATGTGCAGGTGATGACCGGCGCGGATGGGGCGCCGGTGGAGCTATATGCGCTGCGGCCGGAGCGGGTGAGCGTCGAGGCGGATGCGCGGGGGTGGCCGGCGGCCTATCTCTATCGCGTGGGGGAGAGCGTGACGCGGCTGTCGCCGGAGGATGGCGCCGGGCGGACGGGGATCGTCCATCTGAAGGCGCTGCATCCGCTGGACGATCATTATGGGCTGGGTTGCGTGGGCGCGGCCGCGGGGGCGGTGGCGATCCACAATGCGGCGACGGTTTGGAACAAGGCGCTGCTGGACAATGCGGCGCGGCCTTCGGGGGCGATGGTCTATGATCCCGGCGACGGGTCGGTGATGGCGCCGGACCAGTATGAGCGGGTCAAGCGCGAGATGGAGATCGCCTTTTCCGGCGCGGCCAATGCCGGGCGGCCGATGCTGCTGGAGGGCGGGCTGGACTGGAAGGCGATGAGCCTGACGCCCGCCGAGATGGACTTCGTGGGGCTGAAGGCGGCGGCGGCGCGGGAGATTGCGCTCGCCTTCGGGGTGCCGCCGATGCTGATGGGGCTGCCGGGGGACAATGCCTACGCCAATTATCGCGAGGCCAATCGGGCGCTGTGGCGGCAGACGATCCTGCCGTTGATGGCGAAGATCTGCGGCGGGCTGGCGCAGGGGTTGCAGGGGTGGTGGCCGGAATTGCGCCTGGATGCGGATCTGGATGCGGTGCCTGCCTTGTTCGAGGAGCGGAGCGCGATCTGGGAGCGGGTCGGGGCGGCGGACTTCCTGTCGGCGGAGGAGAAGCGGGCGGTTTTGGGGATTGGGTGAGGGCGGTTCTGGTTCTGTGGTTTCTCGACTTCGCTCGAAACGAACGGGGGGCGTTGGGTCGAAGTGAATGGAGGTCCGGTCGCTCGAAACGAACGGAGGTCGGCGTTGCGGGAGGGTGTGATGAAATATGATGGGGAGATGCTGGCGCGGTTGGTCGCGCAGGCAGAGGCGCAGCCGGTGGGGATGGATATGGTCATGATCCGGGCGCTGATCGAGGAGGCGAGCGAATTGGGCGCGGCGCGGGCGTTGGAGCGGCTGGGGCTGGCGGATCGCGGGGCGCAGGAGGATGTGCGGGAATTGCGCGAGCTGCTGGGCGCCTGGCGCGACGCGAAGAAGGCGGCGCGGGGGGCTGTGGTGGCGTGGGTCGCGCGGGTGGTCATGGCTTTGCTGCTGCTGGGGATGGCGGTGAAGCTGGGGCTGGCGGGGCTGGTGCATGAGTGACGTGCGCTTCGCCGGATATGCGGCGGTGTTCGACCGGGTCGACCGGGGTGGCGACGTGGTGCGGGCGGGGGCCTTTGCCGGGGTGGCGGCGGGGGTGCCCTTGCTGTGGCAGCATCGGCCGGGGGAGGTGATCGGGACGGTCGAGAAGGTCGAGGAGGATGCGCGGGGCTTGCGCGTGATCGGGCGGGTTTCGGGGCGGACGGCTGCCGGGCGGGAGGCTGGGAGGGCCTTGCGCGAGAAGGCCGTGGATGGGCTTTCCTTTGGCTATCGGGTGCGGGAGGCGCGGGGGGGTTCGCCGCGGGAGTTGCTGGACCTGGAGGTGGTGGAGGTGAGCGTCGTGACGCATCCGATGCAGGATCTGGCGCGGGTGATTGCGGTGGAATAGGGGGGCTTACCCCTCATCCAACTTCGCCTAGGCGGCTTTGCCGCCAAGGCTTCGTATCCTTCTCCCACAAGGGGAGAAGGAGGTGTTCGGGCGGTCCGGTTGGGCCGCCCTTTTTCGTGGGAGTGGTGGATGACGGATCAGTTGGAAGCGAGCTTTGACGTGGTGATGCAGGGGGAGCGTCTTGCCGGGCTGGAGAGTGAGGTGGCGGCTTTGCGGGGCGCGTTGCTGGTTCAGCAGCGGCCTGCGCTGGACGGCGTGAAGGGCGGGGCGGTCGATCCGCGCCGGGCGGCCTTTGTCGAGCGCTATGTGCGGCAGGGGCTGGAGGCTGGGGTTGAGTTGAAGAGCTTTTCCGGCGCTTCGGGCGCGGCGGGCGGCTATGCGGTGCCGCGAGAGATCGATCAGATCATCGATGCGACGCTGAAGGGGATTTCGCCCATTCGCGCCATCGCCAATGTCGTGCGGACGGGGACGGCGGGGTATCGCAAGCTGGTGACTTCGGGCGGCATCGTGTCGGGCTGGGCCAGCGAGACGGGGGTGCGGGCGGAGACGGCGACGCCTGTCTTCAACGAGATCGTGCCGCCATCGGGCGAGCTTTACGCCAATCCGGCGGCGTCGCAGGCGATGCTCGACGATGCGCAGTTCGATGTCGAAGGCTGGCTGGCGGGGGAGATCGCCCGCGAGTTCGCGGCGGCCGAGGGGGCGGCCTTCGTCAACGGCAACGGTACGAACAAGCCCAAGGGCTTCCTGACCTATGCGGCCACCAATGAGGCGGATGGGGTGCGGGCCTTCGGGTCGCTGCAATATGTGGCTTCGGGGGCTTCGGGGGCCTTTGCCGCTTCGGGGCAGGACAGGCTGATCGACCTGGTGCAGGCGTTGCGCGCGCCCTATCGCCAGGGGGCCTGCTTCGTGATGAATTCGGCCACGTTGGCGGTCATCCGCAAGATGAAGACGAGCGACGGCGCGTTCATCTGGCAGCCTTCCCTTGCAGCGGGACAGCCGGCGACCCTGCTGGGCTATCCGGTGGTCGAGGCGGAGGACATGCCGGACATCGCGGCGGGTTCGCTGTCGATCGCGTTCGGCAATTTCCAGGCGGGCTATGTGATCTCCGAACGCAGCGAGACGAGCATTTTGCGCGATCCGTTCAGCAACAAGCCGTTCGTGCATTTCTACGCGGTGAAGCGGATCGGCGGGGCCGTGGCGAATTCGGAGGCGATCAAGCTGATGAAGTTCGCGGCTTCCTGATCACCCCTCATCCAACTTCGCCTAGGCGGCCTTGCCGCCAAGGCTGCGTATCCTTCTCCCACAAGGGGAGAAGGAAAGACTGGGGGCGTCCTGCGGGGCGTCCCCTTTTTTGGTGGGAGGGGCCATGTTGGCGGATCTCAAGGCCTGGTTGCGGATCGGGTCGGATGATGAGGATGGCGTGCTGGAGCGGCTGCTGGGGAGCTCTTCGGGGCTTTGCGAGCAGTTTATCGGGCAGTGGCTGGTGGTGCGGGACGCTTCCGAGACCATCGTGGCCGACGGAAGCTGGCAGAGGCTGGCGGCGCGGTCGGTAGTGGCGATATTGGGCGTGGAGGTGGAGGGCGTCGCCTTGGCGCCGGAGGCCTATGCGGTCGACATCGATGCTTCCGGCGATGGGTGGGCGCGGGCGCGCCCGGTGGATGGGCCGGGCAAGGTGACGGTGCGTTATCGCGCGGGGCTGGCGGCCGATGAGGATGGGCTGCCCGACGCCATCCGGCAGGGGATCGTGCGGCTGGCGGCGGAGCATTTCGCGGCCCGCGACGGGGAGGCGGCGACGCCGCCC
>NZ_ATDO01000124.1:0-49991 GCF_000445085.1 Sphingobium sp. HDIP04
GGGTTGAGGAGGCGCGGGTCGAGGGGGATGCCGTGCGCCTGTCCGGGGCTGGGCTGAGGCGGCGGTGGATGGGCGATCTGGGGTTGCGGGAAGCGGGGAGAGGGCGATGAGCGCGGAGGTGGCGGTGCGTGGCGCGCTGGTGGCGGCGCTGCGCGGGGATGCGGCATTGATGGCGGGGCTGAACGGGCTGTTCGACGGCGCGCCGGGACGGGCCAGCGCGCCCTATGGCGTGGTGGGGGACTGTATCGCGCTGGATTGGGGCGCGAAGGATCTGGACGGGCGGGAGCTGGTGGTGACGGTCAGCCTGTTCGATGCGGGGGAAGCGCCTGCGCGGCTGGCGGGATTGTTGGCGCGGGTGGATGCTGTTTTGCGCGGGCTTGGGCTTGCGGGGGGCTGGCGGGTCGTCGGGGCGCGGCTGGTTCGCTCGCGGGTGGCGCGGACTGGGGCGCGGGACGGGTGGCAGGCTTTGGTGGATTATCGGGTGCGGGTGGTGGGGGCGTGAGGGCCGCGGTTTTACAGCGCTGAGGGTGTTTCTTCCGGATAGGGCGGAAGCTCGCTGCGCTCGCACCCACCCCTAGGCTGTATCGACATTCAGAAGCTGGCGAGCCGAAAATCGTGGTTTTCCGTGACCCGGAGCGGAGCGTACTCAAAATAGGTGAGCACCGGAAGCACGGGATTGAAGCGAGGCACGTGACTCGCTTCAACCATTTGCAGGCCGCCAGAGCTGAATGTCGATACGGCCTAGCCCCACCCTTGAAAGGGAGGGGAATGTTGGGGGTCAGGACTTCGAATAGTCTTCATATTCTCCGATGATCTTGTCGCGATATTCGCTGATCTGGTCGTCGGCGTCCGATTGGGCGTCCTTTTCCGACATGCCGCTCGACCTGTCGTCCGCGACGATGGCGGTGCGGAAGGCGGCTTCCTTCGCGCCGCATTCCGTCTTCAGCACGGCCTGGAAATCGCCGAGCGACAGTTTCTTGTCGATGGCGGGCTGAATCTGTTTCGACAGGCATTCCGAATAGGCCTTGCGGCCATTGCCGACGGCGTCGCCGCTTTGCGGGGCGGCGGCCAGCAACAGCATCAGGGGGATGGTCACAAACATATTGGCCTCTCTCCAAATCCCGATTCTTGCACGGTTTATCTTAGAGGAGAATGCGCCATGGGCGTGGAAAAAGGAAGCGCGTTTCTGTTGAAAATAGCCGATGGCGGGGCGCCGGCGGCCTATGCGACCGTGGCCGGGATGCGGACCACGCAACTGTCCGTCAATGGCGAGGCGGTGAACGTCACGCACAAGGGGTCGGGCGGCTGGCGCGAATTGCTGTCGGGCGCGGGGGTGCGATCCGTCAGCGTGTCGGCGGCGGGCATATTCACCGGATCGGCGGCGGAGGTGCGGCTGCGCAACCATGCGCTGGCCGGAACCGTCGAGGATTATGAGCTGAGCTTCGAAAGCGGCGAGAAGATGCGGGGCCGCTTCCTGGTGACGCGGCTGGACTATGCCGGGGATTATAATGGGGAGCGCAACTATGCGCTGAGCCTGGAAAGTTCCGGGCCGGTGGTGTCGCTGTGAGCGGGGGCAATGGTGCCCCAGCTAACAGTGCTCGCGGCGAGGCCGCGCTGGAACTGGGTGGGGAGCGCTTTGTGCTGCGGCCCAGCTTCGCGGCCCTGGTGGCGGCTGAGGAGGAATTGGGACCGTTGTTCGCGCTGGTGGAGCGCGCCGCCGACGGGAAGCTGTCGCTTGGCGAGATGGCCGGGCTGTTCTGGCATTGCCTGGCGGAGCCGCCCGCGGGGCTGACGCGGGAGGCGCTGGGCGAGGCGATCGTGGCGGCGGGGCTGGCGAAGCTGACGCCGGTTCTGCGGGGGATATTGGGACAGATATTGGGGGGACGATGAGCTTTTTCAAAGCGGCGGCGCGGCTGGCGGGGGTCGCGGGGTGGCTGCTGGGATGGCGGCCGGAGGAATTCTGGCGGTCTACCCCGGCGGAACTGGAGAGCGTGTTGCGGGCGGCTCGCGGCGAAGAGGACGAGGCGCGCGCCGGGATGGATCGGGGGGAGTTGGAGAGGTTGCGGGCTGGGATGCCGGATTGAGGTTGGGGGTGACTGCGCTTCTCGACCTTGGCCTGTCCTGAGCGCCTGCCGCAGGCGGGCAGTCGAAGGGATCGAAACGAACGAGGGTGATGGAAGGGGCGGGAATTCAGTTCCAGCGTTTGGACTGGGCTCCTGCCTTTGCAGCGCACTTTGTTCTTCAGCGTGATTTTTTGGGGGTCGGGATGGACGAGGAGATCGACGATCTGGTCGTGCGGGTGCGGGCGGATAGGCAGGCTTTTGCGCGGGATGTGGAAGCCATGCGGGGAACGCTGGAGGGGCCTTTGGCGAGCGGTGCGGAGCGGGCTGGGCGGCGGATCGAGCAGGGATTGCTGCGGGCCGTGCGGACCGGCCAGTTCGGGTTCGAGGAATTGAAGGCCATCGCGCTGCGCGTGCTGGACGACATTGCGGCCAATGCCTTGCGGGCCGGGATAGGCAGCATCGGCGGGAACGGCGGGTTGATCGGCTTGGCGGCTTCGGCGCTGGGATTGCCGGGGCGGGCGACCGGCGGGCCGGTGGCGCCGGGGCGGGCCTATGTCGTCGGGGAGCGGGGGCCGGAGGTCTTCGTGCCTACGACGAGCGGGCAGGTCGTTCCCAATGGCGCGGGCGTCCGGGACGTGCGGCTTTCCATCGCGGTGCAGGGGCAGGGGGCGGACAGCGCCCGGTTGTTGGCGCGCAGCGCGCGGCAGGTGGCGCGCGCGGTGAGGGGGGCGATCAGCGGATGAGCGGGCTTGGATATTGGCTGGCCGATGCGCGGCGGGGGCAGGAAACGCGGTTCATGAAGCGCTTTGCGCCGACGCATTGGACCGTCAATTTTCCCCGGCCGATGATGGCGAGCGTCGTCACTGCCGCGCCGGATGCGTTGCGGGTGGATGCCGTCTTCTATGGGTCGGGGGATCTGGCGGGGCTGATCTGGGAGGCGGAGGACAAGTGGAGCCATGCCCTGCTGGCCTATGAGACGGATCGGGATTTTCGCGATTGCGTGCTGCGCTTTCGCTGGCGGAGCGGCGGGCTGCGGCGGCTGGACGAGACGCATGGGCCGACGCTGACCATTGAGGGGAGGGACGCGGCCGGGCATGCGCGGGCCTGGTATGTGCGCTTGTGGAACTATGCGAGCGGCGGGCCGGAAGATGCTGTGATCGCATTGGATTTTTCCGCGATCAGGAGCGGATTCCTGCTGACCGAGGGCGAAGACGTCTGGGCGGGCGACGTGGACCGGATGTTCATCTCGCTCGCCGCGCCGGGCTATGATGCGGGGAGCGCCGCCTTCGCCGCGGCGGTTGAGGGATGGTGCGAGCTTTCGGAGATAAGCTGCGACGGCGCCGGGTCGGTGCTGCGCGTGGGCGATGTGGTGCTGCCCGAACATGGGCTGTCGATGGCGACCGGCTATGACGACTGCTTCAACCAGACGCCGGAGCGGATCGTCGCGTCGATCCATGCGCTGGGCTATCGCGGGGACATCAATCATTATGTCGGGATGAGCCATTATTTCCGGCTCGAACCGCTGGGCGGCGGATTTTACATCAGCCTGGCGGGCGGGGTGCTGAACGCGCCCTGCGCCGCCTGGCATGCGGACTTCGCGCAGCGGGCCAAGGCGCTGGGGCTGGGGGTGATCTGGTCGCTTTCCTATGAATTGTTCGACGCGCATTGCTGGAACGACTGGAAGCAGCGGGCGGAGGATGGTTCTCCCGCGCTGACGGGCTGGTCGCCGCCTTCGACCCTGCTTTCCCCCGCGCATGACGGGGCGATGAGCTATTTGCGGCTGGTGGCAGGGGCCTTTGTTTCCATTGGCTTGACGGCTGGATTGGAGATCAGGTTTCAGGTGGGCGAGCCATGGTGGTGGGTGATGCCCGCCGACGGGCGCATCTGCCTGTATGACGATGCGGCGCGGGCGGCGTTCGGCGCGGCGCTGGTGTCCATCCCGGACGTGCGGGGGACGCTGAGCGCCGGGCAGAAGGCGCTGCTGGACCGGGCGGGCGAAGTGCTGGCGGCATCGACGGCGGCGCTCTGCGCCTGGGTGAAGGGGGTGGCGCCGGGGGCGGTGACGCATCTGCTCGCCTATCTGCCGACCGTGCTCGATCCGCTGGCGCCGGAGGCCAAGCGGGCGAACATGCCGGTGGGATGGGCGTCGCCGGCCTTCGATGTGTTGCAACTGGAAGATTATGACTGGGTGACGCAGGGGCGCGACCGGCTGACGGCGCGGGGCGTGGAGCTGGCGGTGGAGCGGCTCGGCTATCCGGTCGAGGCGCAGCATTATCTTTCGGGTTTCGTGCTGCGCGGGGAGGATGCCGCGCAATGGCGCGAGATCGCGGCGGCGGCCGATGCGGCGATGCGGCGGGGGACGGCGGCGACCTTCATCTGGGCGCTGCCCCAGGTGGCGCGGGATGGCTTCACCTGCTTCAGATTATATGGGGAGGAAGATGTGCAAGCCTTTGACGATGTGTCCTTTCCCTTGAGCGTCGGGCGGGAGGCGAGCGTTTCGCCGGCTTTCTCCACGCAGGTCGTGGAGAGCGTCTCGGGGCATGAGCGGCGGAGCAGCGATTGGGCGGATGCGCGCCTGTCCTTCGATGCCGGGCCGGGCGTGCGGTCGGAAGCGGATATGGCGGCGCTGATCGCCTTCTTCCGGGCGCGGCGCGGGGCGGCGCGGGGATTCCGCTTCAGCGATCCCTATGACGACCGCAGTTGCGCCATGGGGGAGGCGCCGGGGCCTTTGGACCAGCGTCTGGGGTTGGGCGACGGCGTTCGGGCGGAGTTTCCGTTGCAGCGCTTCTACGGCGCGGGCGAGGAGGCGCAGGCGCGGCGGATCACGCGGCCGGTGGCGGGGACCATCAGGGTCGCCGTGGATGGCGTGGAGATGGCGGGCGGCTGGAGCCATGCCGGGCTGGGCGTGATCGCCTTCGACGTCGCGCCTGCCGAGGGGGCTGTGCTGACCGCCGGTTTCCGCTTCGACGTGCCGGTGCGCTTTGCCGAGGACCGGCTGGACATCAACCGGGCGACCTTCGCGGCGGGCGAGGCGCCCTCCGTGCCATTGGTGGAGATCAGGGAATGAGCGGCCTGGAGGCGTTGGAGAAGCCGCTGGCGACGCTGGCCTTTTGCTGGCGGATCGAGCGGCGGGACGGGGTGACGATCGGGCTGACGAGCCATGATCGCGATCTGGAGATCGGCCATCTGCTCTATCGCGCGGCGCCGGGGATGACGCCTTCCGCCGTGCGCAGCGGCATCGGGGTGGAGGGCGCGGACAGCGATGTCGAAGGCGCGCTGGTGGCGGATGCGATCAGCGAGGCGGATTTGACGGCGGGACGCTGGGACGGGGCCGGGCTGGAGTTGCGGCTGACCGAGTGGGAGGCGCCGGGCGATCTGTGGCTGCTGCTGGCGCGGGGGGAGATCGGGGCCGTGACGCGCAAGGCGGGGGCTTTTTCAGCGGAGCTGGTGGGCGCGATGGCGGCGCTCAAGGCTTCGGTCGCGCCGTCCACTTCGCCGGACTGCCGGGCTGTGCTGGGGGACAGGCAATGCCGGGTCGACCTGGCCGGGCGGCGGCGCGTGGTGGCTGTCGGCGCGGTCGAGGATGCGGTGGCGAGCGTGGCCGGGCTGGAGCCGGGGGCCTATGCCTTCGGCACGTTGCGATGGCTGACCGGGGCCAATGGCGGGATAATCCAAGGGGTGATCGACAATGGCGCCGAGGATGTCAGCCTGGCCGATCCGCCGCCCTTTGCGGTGGAGGCGGGCGCCCTGGCGCTGCTGACCGAGGGGTGCGACCGGCAGTTGGCGACCTGCGTCGGCCGGTTCGGCAATGCCGTGAATTTTCGCGGGGAACCCTATCTGCCGGGGACGGATTTGCTGACGCGCTATCCGGGGGCGGCTTGAGCGGGGTGGTGGCCGCCGCCCGCGCCTTGGTGGGAGCGCGGTTCCGCCTGCACGGGCGGCTGCCCGAACGAGGGCTGGACTGCGTCGGGTTGGCGGCGCTGGTCCTGGGACGGGCGGCGCCGGAGGGATATGGGCTGCGGTCCGGGGATGAGGGGCAGGCGGCGGACTGGCTGCGGGCGGCGGGTCTGCGGCGGGTCGATGCGGCGCGGGAGGGCGACCTGGCGCTGGTGCGGCCGGGGCCGTTGCAACTGCACCTGATGATCGTCGTGCCGGGCGGGCATGTCCATGCCCATGCGGGCCTGGGGCGCGTGGTGGAGATGCCGGGGCCTTCGCCCTGGCCGGTGCTGGGTTACTGGCGGGCGGAATAGGAGGATCTATGGCGACGATCGTGTTGACCGCCCTTGGCACGGCCATTGGCGGGCCGTTGGGGGGCGCCGTTGGCGGGCTGATCGGCAATGCCTTCGACCATGCGGTGCTGTTCAGGCCCAAGGGCGTGGAGGGGCGGCGGCTGAACGAGGTTCAGGTCCAGACGTCGACCTATGGATCGCAGCTGCCCAGGCTGTTCGGGACGCTGCGGGTGGCGGGAACCGTGATCTGGGCGACGGACCTCAAGGAGACGAGGCACAGGAGCGGCGGGGGCAAGGGGCGGCCCAGCGTCACCAGCTACAGCTATTCGGCGAGCTTTGCCGTGGCGCTGTCGGCGCGGGCCGTGCGGTCGGTGCGGCGCATCTGGGCGGACGGCAACCTGCTGCGCGGGGCGGCGGGGGACTTCAAGACGGAGCTGGGAGCCTTTCGGCTGCATTCGGGCGGCGAGGACCAGGCCGTCGATCCGCTGATCGCGGCAGCGGAGGGCGTGGGGGCGACGCCGGCGCATCGGGGGATTGCCTATGCGGTGTTCGAGGATCTGTCGCTCGCGGACTATGGCAATCGCATCCCGTCGCTGACCTTCGAGGTGGAGGCGGACGAGGGGCCGGTCGCGATTGCCGATCTGGCGGCGGAGTTGAGCGGGGGGATGTTGACCGGCGACGGGCTGGACGCGGTCGCCGGCATGGCGGCGGGCGGCGCGGATGTGGGCGATGCGCTGGCGCCGCTGGCGGAGGCGTTCGGCCTGGCCCTTGTGGCCGAAGAGGCGGGATTGCGCCTGCGGGCGGGGGACGCGGAGGGGGCGACGGCGATCGCCGCCGGGGCGCTGTGCCGGTCGGTCAACGGGCGGGCGCTGAACGGGTGCGAACATTCGGGCGGCTCGGCGGACAGCGTGCCGGCGGCCTTGTCGGTCCGCTATCACGATCCGGCGCGCGACTATCAGGCGGGCGTGCAGCGCATCGGCCGGCCGGGTCCGGGACGGCTGGAGCAGGGCATCGACCTGCCGATGGCGCTGTCCGGCGAGGAGGCGCGGTCGCTGGCGGCGCGGAAGCTGGGAATGGCATGGGCCGGGCGTTCGACGATGACGCTGCGCTGCGGCTGGGATGCGCTGCGCCATGCGCCGGGCGATGTCGTCGCGGTGGAAGGCGTGCCGGGCCGGTGGCGGATCGAGGAGCGCGAATGGGAGGCGATGGCCGTGCGCCTGGCCTTGAGGCGCGTGCCTGGGGCCGGCGCCGCGATCCCGCTGGGGGCGTCGTCCGGCGCGATGGTGCGGCAGGCGGACAGGCCGCATGGGCCGACCATGCTGATGCTGGCGGACCTGCCCATGATCAGGGAAGGGGTGGCGGCGGCGCCCCTGATCGTCGCGGCGGCGAGCGGCGGCGAAGGGTGGCGCGGGGCGGCGCTGTTCGTGATCGGCGCGACGGGGGAGGCTTCTCCCGCCGGGCGGACGGCGGGCCGCGCCGTGATGGGATGGGCCGACAACGCCTTGCCCGCCGGGAGCGTGACGATGGTCGACAGCATCCATGCTCTCCACGTGACCCTGCTGTCGGCAGACATGGAATTGGCGGGGGCGGACGAGGCGGCGCTGGGCCTGGGGCGCAATCTGTGCCTGGTCGGGCAGGAACTGGTCCAGTTCAGCCATGTCGCGCAGACCGGCGAGGCCAGTTTCCGGCTGGAAGGCCTGCGGCGCGGATTGTTCGGAACCGAATGGGCGATGGCGTCCCATGAAGAGGGTGAGGCTTTCCTGCTGCTGGAGGAGGACCGGCTGGTCGAGCTTGCCCCTTATGGAAGCGGGGCGGAGATTGGCGGCGGCCTTCATGTCTCGGCGGTCGGGGTGGGCGACAGCGCGCCGGCCGATGCGCTGTTGACGATAAGGGGGGAGGCGGTGGTGCCGCCTTCTCCCGTGCATGTCACGGCGCGGGGGGATGGGACCGGCGGCTGGATCGTCGGCTGGACGCGGCGCGGCAGAGGCGGATGGCGCTGGACCAGCGGGACCGATGTGCCCTTGGGCGAGGATCGGGAGAGCTATGAACTGCGCGTGTCGGCAGGGTCGACGGAACTGCGCAGGATCGTCACCGACCGATCGCCCTGGACCTATGATGCCGCGGCGGTGGCGGAGGATATGGGCCATCCGGGCGAACTGGCGGTCGAGATCCGGCAGGTCGGCACCTATGCGCTGGGCCGCGCCGCGCGCATCGTTCTGGCGGGCTGATGCCGGCCCTTTGAAGAAAAGGACAATCGAATCATGACGATGGACTCGACGCTTCGCTGGGCCTTGCCCCAGCTCTTTGCCGGGCAGGCGCAGAAGGAGCTGTTTCATAACGAGGCGCTGGCGCGGATCGACATGCTGCTGCACGGCGCGGTGGAAAGCGCCGACCAGGACGAGCCGCCCGCATCGCCGCCGGTCGGCGCATGCTGGATCGTGGCCGCCGGGGCGGGCGGCGCCTGGGAAGGGCAGGGTGGGGCGCTGGCCTGCTGGACGGAAGGGGGGTGGCGTTTCGCCGCGCCGCGCGAGGGCCTTTCGCTGTGGGTCGCGGACAGGGGGCATGCGATGCGTCATGACGGAGCGCATTGGGAGGATTGCGCCGTGCGGGCGGACGGGTTCTATGTCGGCGGGGAACGGGTCGTGGGCGCGGCGGCGGCGGCCATCGCCGATCCCGCGGGCGGCGCGACCGTCGACATGGAGGCGCGTTCGGCCCTTGCCGCAATTCTGGGCGCGTTGCGAACACATGGCCTGATCGCGACCTGAGCCGGCTGTGGCTTTTGATGGGGAGGCCCCTTGCCGAAATTGCCGTTGCGAATGAGGGGCCAAGGGCAGGACGGCGGCGTAACTGCGTTATTTTTGCAACAGTTTTGCCAATTGTGGACTTGCCATGAAACTTTCTAGCCGATACAGGGTTTCAGCAGTCCTTCGTGACACTTTTGAAAGGGGAATTCAGATGCGGAAGCTTGCCCTCGCGGCTGTGCTTGCGACCAGCGCCCTGGCCACCCCGGCCTTGGCGCGTGACAATAGCTGGTATGTCGGCATCGACTCCGGCGTTGTTCTCGTCGAAGATCAGGACATCACTTTCACCCCCGGCAACGCTGGCGCCGCCAGCAACACGGTCGCCGGCGTGGACTACCACAAGGGCTTCGACGGCGACGCCGTGATCGGTTACGACTTCGGCGGTTTCCGCCTGGAAGCGGAAGCCGGTTACAAGCGCGCTGAAGTCGACCTGGACAAGAGCGGTTTCGGCGGCGCGGCTTCGGCCCTGTCGTTCATGCTGAACGGCTTGCTGGACTTCGGTCCCGATGACGGCCTGCAGGGCTTCGTCGGCGGCGGCGTCGGCGTGTCGCGCGGCAAGCTGGCCAACGACCTGGTCAACGATTCCGACACCGGCTTCGCCTGGCAGGCGATCGCTGGCGTCCGCTATCCGCTGACCACCAACGTGGACGTCTCGCTGAAGTATCGCTTCTTCAACCAGGACGACATCAAGCTGGTTCCGGCCTACACGACCATCGGCGGCCCCGCCGGTTCGTCGGTCGACACCAAGCTGCGCACCCACAGCCTGCTGCTGGGCGTGACCTACAACTTCGGTGGCGAACCGGCTGCTCCGCCGCCGCCTCCGCCGCCTCCGCCGCCCCCGCCGCCTCCGCCCCCGCCGCCTCCGCCGCCGGTGGCCGAGTGCAGCCCTGGGCCGTACATCGTCTTCTTCGAATGGGACAAGTCGGACATCACGCCTGACGCCGCCACCATTCTGGACAATGCGGTTTCGGCCTACAGCAACTGCGGCAGCGCCCAGGTCATGCTGGCGGGCTATGCGGACCGTTCGGGTTCGGCCTCCTACAACGTCGGCCTGTCCCAGCGTCGCGCCGATGCCGTCAAGGCCTATATCTCGTCGAAGGGCATCCCCGACGGCGTGATCACGACCCAGGCGTTCGGTGAATCGAACCCCCGCGTCGAAACCGCCGACGGCGTTCGCGAACTGCAGAACCGTCGCGTGGAAATCACCTACGGTCCGGGTTCGGGTCAGTAAGATTTTCCATCCTTCGGGATGGAAGAGGATCGAGGGGCTGGTCGCAAGACCGGCCCCTTTTCCATGCGGTTTGTCCGCGGAGGAGAGGTCGGGAAGCCAGCCGTGATTGGCTTCGCACGAAATGGCCGGTGTTCCGTTCGGGCTGGGCCATGCCGCCCCGAATGCAGGGTGTGAATGCAAGCCGGCGGGATTGGGCTGCTGTCGAGCCGCGTGTCTTGTTCGAGCGCCTAGCGGGAGTTGCTCCTGGCTTTGGCCCGGCGAGAGCGATCGGAACGAAAAGCTGTGACATTTCGGACCGCCTAGGCAACAAAAGACCGTCATGCCGCGTTCGCCTGGCAGCATTCCTCTGGGAGTTGGATCATCATGAAAATTGCCGCAATTATTCTGGCATTGCCCATGGCCGCCATGGCGTCGGGTTGCGCGACCGGATCGTCGGCGACGGCGCCGGTCGGCGATGCCGCCGCGCCTGTCGCCCATGCGAAGCTGCTGGCCGGAGACGGATCGTCACGAGGAGAGGCGACCGTGACCCAGGCCGCTGATGGCCTTCACGTGCTGGTGCGCGGCCAGGGACTGACGCCGGGCATGCATGCCGTGCATGTCCATACCGCCGGAAGCTGCACGCCGCCCGACTTCGCCAGCGCGGGCGGGCATTGGAATCCGACCGGACACAAGCATGGCAAGGATAATCCGGCGGGCATGCATATGGGCGACATGCCCAACATGATCGCGGGCGCCGACGGTGCGGGCGAGATGGAATATGTCATTCCGGGCGGGACAGTCAGTTCGGGAACGACTCCCTTGCTGGACGGCGATGGCGCGGCGGTCGTCATCCATGCGCAGGCCGATGACAACAAGACCGATCCGGCTGGCAATGCCGGTGGGCGCGTGGCCTGCGGCGTCTTGTCTGCGGGATAGCTTTCGCGGGCGATGGATCGATTTCGGTCTGTCGGAAAGGGCGCTTCTCTTCTTCAGGAAGGAAGCGGGCTTCGACAGGCTCAGCCTGAACGGGGATAGGGGTGGTCCTGCACGCCGTAGCGTTCGATCATGTGGTAGGTCGAACCTGTCTGGCCTGGCTGGCTTTCATACAGGGCGAATTCGTCGACCGTGAAGGGCGCGCTTGCGAGGGCGGCGTGGAGGGCCATGAACGGTTCCATCGGACCGGCTGTCCGGCCGAAGCGCGCCAGGGTGATGTGAGGCAAATAGCTGCGATTGTCGGGAGGAAGGCCGATGCGGACGCAGGCGCGGTCGACCTTTCGATGAAGTTGCGCGAGGGGGTCGCGGGGCTGCACGCCCGCCCAGAGCGTGTGGACCTGGCCCTTGCGGTCGAAGCAGCCGACGCCGGACAGGGCGATTTCGAACGGCGAAAAGCGGATATGGCCCAGCGCGTCGGCCAGGTCGTCGGCCCGCGGGCGGTCGACTTCGCCCACGAAGCGAAGGGTGAGATGCAGTTGGTCGTCATCCTGCCAGCGCGCCCCGGCGATGCCGTGCATCAGGCCCAGCAGCCGGGCGCGGATGGCGGGCGGGGGGCGGATGGCGACGAAAAGACGATGCATGCTCCTGTCATAGCGGCTTCGGCGCGATGAGTCAGGCTGCGGTCCGTGCTTGAATATGGCGCAGGATAAGCCGATAATAGGGAAACCGGCTGCTGTTCTGCCGGTGAAGGAGATTTTCTCATGGCCAATTGGTCCGATCCGCGTTCCGACATTGCGGGTTTTGGCGGCGCGACCGTCGCGCGCGGGGAGGCGTATGACGCTGGCCTGCGCAGCTATATGCTGTCGGTCTACAATTATATGGCGAGCGGCGTGCTGCTGACCGGCGTGGTCGCGATGCTGTTCGCGTCGAGCGGCCTTGCCTATCAGATATTGGCCGGGCCGGGCATATTGAAATATGTCATCATGTTCGCGCCGCTGCTGTTCGTGATGACCATGAGCTTCGGCATCAACCGGCTGTCGACCTTTGCGATGCAGGCGATGTTCTGGGCCTATGCGGCGGTGATGGGTCTGTCGCTCTCCTCCGTCCTGCTGGTCTATACCGGCACGTCGGTGGCGCAGACCTTCTTCGCGACGGCGGCGGCTTTCGCGGGGCTGAGCCTGTGGGGCTATACGACGAAGCGCGACCTTTCGGGCTTCGGCACGTTCCTGATCATGGGCGTGGTCGGCTTGCTGGTGGCGAGCCTCATCAACCTTTTCCTGCGGTCGAGCGCGATGAACCTGGTGATCAGCTTCATCGGCGTGCTGCTGTTCGCGGGGCTGACCGCCTATGACACGCAGAAGATCAAGAGCATCTATGCCCATGTCGCGGGGACCGACATGATGGGCAAGTCGGTGGTGATGGGGGCGCTGAACCTCTATCTCGACTTCATCAACATGTTCCTGTTCCTGTTGCGCTTCATGGGCAGCCAGCGGGACTGAGGCTGGTTCGGTCAAGATAAAGGCCCGGTGGAGCGATCCGCCGGGCCTTTTTGCGTGGCCTTGGCGCTGGCATGTGGGGCGTGGCAGAAAGAGGCGCTACCTGCGCAATTCCCCTCCACCACGAAAGATGGGGAGGATTTTCAGGGCTTTTGCATTTGGGCGATGAGGGCGTTGTCCATCTCCTTCTGCCGTTTATAGGCCGGGCGTTCGCGCAGGCGGGCGGCATAGGCTTCGAAGACGGGGCGGCTGGGGATCGTGCCGAAGGTCAGGCCCCAGTCGATCTGCGAACCGACATAGACGTCGGCGGCGGTGAACTGGCCGCCGCAAATCCAGCCGGGGCCTGAGACGGCATGTTCCAGCGTGTCGACCATGGTGTCGAACGTGCCGTAGCCCGCCGTTCGTTCCCGGCCTTCGGGAACGACGAAGCCGAGCGCCTTGTTGATGACGGCCGCTTCCACCGGGCCGGCGGCGAAAAACAGCCAGCGATAATAGTCGGCGCGCCTGTCCGTCGGCGGCGCGAGGTTCGCGGCGGGAAAGGCGTCCGCCAGATAGGCGCAGATCGCCGCGCATTCCGTGACCGTCCTGCCGTCATGGACGATGGCGGGAACCTTGCCCATCGGATTGATCGCCAGATAATCGGCGGATTTCATGCCGCCTTCGCCATAATCCAGCACGACCATCTCATAGGGTTGGCCGACCTCCTCCAGCATCCAGCGGGCGATCTGTCCCCGCGACATCGGGTTGGTGTAGAGGGTAATGGTTTCAGCCATGGCATGCTCTCCTGCGATCGGCGGGCGTCGTTCGGGATCGGGCGAGGCTGTTCCATGGACCGGCCATGGCGGAGCGGCGGCGCGGATCAGGGAAGCGGCCCGATAGTCCCGTCCGGTTCATTACCATCGCTCAAGAAAAAGGGCGACCCGTCGGGCCGCCCTTTTTTTCTTCATTCTGCGACCTTTTACTTGGCCGATTCCGCAGGCTTCGACCGGCCGCGCTTCTTGCCCTTCTTGGGGGCGGCGGGGGTGATTTCGAAGGCCAGCGCGTCGTCCTTCAGCCGGACATGGACTTCGCCGCCATGGACCAGCTTGCCGAACAGCAGTTCCTCGGCCAGCGGCTGCTTGATCTTCTCCTGCATCAGGCGGCCCATCGGGCGCGCGCCGTACAGCTTGTCATAGCCGCGCTTGGTGAGCCAGGCCTTCGCCTCGTCGTCCAGGGTGATGTGGACGTCGCGGTCGGCCAGTTGCAGTTCGAGCTGGAGCACGAACTTGTCGATCACCCGCGCCACGATTTCCGGCGGCAGATAGCCGAAGGGAACGATGGCGTCGAGGCGGTTGCGGAATTCGGGGGTAAAGAGCTTCTTCACCGCGTCTTCCTGCGCATCCTCGCGGGTGAGTTCGCCAAAGCCGATGCTTTCCTTCGCCATGTCCGACGCGCCGGCATTGGTGGTCATGATGAGGATGGTGTTGCGGAAATCCACCGTCTTGCCGTGATGATCGGTCAGCCGGCCATTGTCCATCACCTGGAGCAGGATGTTGAACAGGTCCGGATGCGCCTTCTCGATCTCGTCCAGCAACAGGACGCTGTGCGGATTCTGGTCCACCGCATCGGTCAGCAGGCCGCCCTGGTCATAGCCGACATAGCCCGGAGGGGCACCGATCAGGCGGCTGACCGAATGGCGTTCCATATATTCCGACATGTCGAACCGCTGGAGCGGAATGCCGAGCAGATGGGCGAGTTGCCGCGCAACCTCCGTCTTGCCGACGCCGGTGGGGCCGGAGAAGAGATAGTTGCCGATCGGCTTGTCCGGATCGCGCAGGCCCGCTCGCGACAGCTTGATCGCGGAGGACAGCACCTCGATCGCCCGGTTCTGGCCGAAGACGACGCGCTTGAGGTCCGTGTCGAGCGTTTCCAGCACCGATTTGTCGTCGGCCGAGACGGTCTTGGGAGGGATGCGGGCCATGGTCGCGATGACCTGCTCGATCTCCCTGGGGGTGATGGTCTTCTTGCGCTTCGACGGCACCACCAGCATCTGCATCGCGCCGACCTCGTCGATCACGTCGATCGCCTTGTCCGGCAGCTTGCGATCGTTGATGTAGCGCGCCGACAGTTCCACCGCCGCCTTGATCGCGTCGGGGGTGTATTTGACGTGGTGATGCTCCTCGAACGCGCTGCGCAGCCCGGCCAGGATCTTGATCGTATCCTCGACCGTGGGTTCGTTGACGTCGATCTTCTGGAACCGGCGCAGCAGGGCGCGGTCCTTCTCGAAATGGTTGCGGAACTCCTTGTAGGTGGTGGAGCCGATGCAGCGGATCGTGCCGCCCGACAGGGCGGGCTTCAGCAGGTTGGACGCATCCATCGCGCCGCCGCTGGTCGCGCCGGCGCCGATGACGGTGTGGATCTCATCGATGAAGAGGACCGCGTGCGGCATCTTCTCCAGTTCGGTGACGACCGCCTTCAGCCGCTCCTCGAAATCGCCGCGATAGCGGGTTCCGGCAAGCAGCGCGCCCATGTCGAGCGAGTAGATCACCGCTTCCTTGAGGACGTCGGGAACCTCGCCCTCCACGATCTTGCGCGCCAGGCCTTCCGCGATGGCGGTCTTGCCCACGCCCGGATCGCCCACATAGAGCGGGTTGTTCTTCGACCGGCGGCAGAGGATCTGGATCGTCCGGTCGACTTCGGAAGCGCGGCCGATCAGCGGGTCAACCTTGCCCCGCGCCGCCTTCTCATTGAGGTTGACGGTGAACTGCTCCAAGGCGCTGTCCTTCTTGCCCTTGCTGTCCTGCGTCTTCTTTTCCTCTTCGGCGGCGCCCTTCGTCTCGCGCTGCTGCTCAGGAACGGCGGTGCCCTTGCCGACGCCGTGGCTGATGTAGCTGACGGCGTCCAGGCGGCTCATGTCCTGCTGCTGGAGGAAATAGACGGCGTAGCTCTCCCTCTCGGAGAAAAGCGCGACGAGCACATTGGCTCCCGTCACTTCGTCTTTTCCGGAGGACTGGACATGCAGGATGGCGCGCTGGACCACCCGCTGGAAGCCGCTGGTGGGGGAGGGGTCGCTGGCCCCTTCCACCTTCAGGCTGTCGAGTTCGGTGTCCAGATATTGCGTCACCGCGTCGGACAGTTCGCCAAGCTCCACGCCGCAGGCCTGCATCACCTTCGACGCATGTTCATCGTCGATCAGCGCGAGCAGCAGATGCTCCAGCGTCGCATATTCGTGACGGCGCTCCGACGCGTGGGTCAGCGCGTTATGCAGGGTGGTCTCAAGGGCGGGTGCGAAAGATGGCATGTTCTTTATACTCCTGACCCCCAATGAGGGGTTGTCTTGAACCATATGTCGGCATTGCTCGACGCCGGATCAAGATGGACATCCTGACCGCCGGAATTGCCAGACTGCCCATGCCCGGAGAGACCCTTGTCGGAGTCGCGGAGGGCGGGGCGCGGGTTCATCGCTTGAATAACGCCTCGGCGCTTGCCTTGTGGTTAACGGCGTTATCAATCCTGGATCGGGTGCGGGCGATTTCGCCCTCCAGCGCTTCGATGCGCGCTTCGAGATCGGAAAGGGACAATGGGCCCAGATCCTGTCGGAGCAGTCGGGCCAGAGGATCATCGGCCTTTCGGGGCAGATCGTCATCCATGTCCATGACGTGCAATGTTGACCCTGCGGGCCAGTCTGTCAATAAGGCCTTCATTCCGCCCGTCGATTGTGGTGCGGTGCAACATCTGCCGCGAGGGCCGTAATGGCGAATGAAGGCGCAAGGCCGAACGAAATGCCGACTGAAATGACGGCGATCGGCATAGCGGCTCCGGGTGGGCCGGAGGTTCTGGTGCCGCAGCGGCGGCCGGTTCCCGTGCCTGGCCCCGACGAGGTGCTGATCAAGGTGGCGGCCGCCGGGATCAACCGGCCCGACGTGATGCAGCGGCTGGGAAAATATCCGCCGCCGCCCGGCGCGCCGGACATTCCGGGGCTGGAGGTTTCGGGCACCATCGTCGCCGCGGGCGGCAGCGCCGAGTTGCTGATCGGCCGGCGCGTCTGCGCGCTTCTGCCTGGCGGGGGCTATGCCGAATATGCGGTGGCGCCCGCAGGCCAGTGCCTGCCGGTGCCGGACGATTATGACCTGGTCGAGGCGGCCGCCCTGCCGGAAACGCTGTTCACCGTGTGGAGCAACCTGTTCGAGCGGGCCTATGTGGTGGAGGGCGACACCGTGCTGGTCCATGGCGGCACCAGCGGCATCGGCACCATGGCGATCTCGCTCTGCAAGCTGTTCGACATCACCGTCATCGTGACCTGCGGCAGCGACGCGAAGTGCGAGCAGGCGAAGGCCTGGGGCGCGGACCATGCGATCAACTATCGCAGCCAGGATTTCGTCGAGGAAGTGAAGCGCATCACCGGCGGGCAGGGCGTGCAGGCGGTGCTGGACATGGTGGGCGGGGATTACCTGCCGCGCAACATCCAGTGCCTGGCGGAGGACGGGCGCCATGTGTCCATCGCGACGACGGGCGGACCCAAGGCGGAGGTTTTCATTCCCGCGATCATGAGAAGGCGGCTGACGCTGACCGGATCGACGCTGCGGCCGCGATCCGTGGCGTTCAAGAGCCTGGTGGCGGACGAGCTGATGCGGGTGGTATGGGCCTTTATCGAGCAGGGAAGGCTGCGGCCGGCGATGGACATGCGCTTTCCGCTGGCGGAGGCGGCGAAGGCGCATGCGCGGATGGATTCGGGCGATCATTTCGGGAAGATCGTATTGACGGTTTGAGGGGGGAGGCGGGCCTATCCTGTTCCTCGCCATCGAGATGGGGAGGTCTGCGACTGGCCACAACCGTCGCATTTCCGTCACATTCGCTGCGAAATTGTAACATAGAGCCGCTAGGGATTCGCGCCTGAGGGAAACAGCTCAGGGGTCGCATCATGAACGCCGTCACGCGCCTGCCTTTCCTGGCGGAGTTGGACGATGGCGCCGACGACAGGTTCGCCATTCCGGAAAGGGAAGGAACGCGTCGCCGCTATCGCACGATCTGGATTTCGGACATTCACCTGGGCACGCGCGGCTGCAACGCGGGGATGCTGATCGATTTCCTCGACAGCGTCGACAGCGACACCATGTACTTGGTGGGCGACATCATCGACGGCTGGCGTTTGAAGCGCCGCTTCTACTGGCCCGCCGCGCACAATGACGTCATCTGGCGCTTGATGAAGCGGGCCAGGCGCGGCGCCCGCGTCGTCTATATCCCCGGCAATCATGACGAGATGTTCCGCCAGTTCACCGGCCTCAGCTTCGGCGGCGTCGAGATAAGGCGCAAGGCGATCCATGAGACCGCCGACGGCCGCAAGCTGCTGGTGCTGCATGGCGATGAGTTCGACGCGATCATGCTGGCGCATCGCTGGCTCGCCTTCGTCGGCGACGCGGCCTATGCCATGCTGATGCGCGTCAATGTCGTGGTGAACGCGGCGCGCCGGCGCATGGGCCTGCCCTATTGGTCGCTCAGCAAGATGGCCAAGCACAAGGTCAAGAACGCCGTGGAGTTCATCTCCCGCTTCGAGGAGGTGGTGGCGCATGAGGCCGGATCGCGGGGCGTCGACGGCGTGGTCTGCGGCCATATCCACAATGCCGAAATCCGCGAGATCGCAGGCGTCCAATATTATAATGACGGCGACTGGGTGGAGGGATGCACCGCGCTGGTCGAGCATTTCGACGGGCGGATGGAGGTGCTGCACTGGGCGGACGAGATCGCCCGGCGCACCGCCGAAGAACCTTCCCGGATCGCGGCCTGACGGGAGCGTCCGCCATGCGCATCATCATCGTCACCGACGCCTGGAGCCCGCAGGTCAACGGCGTCGTCCGCACGCTCCAGACCATGCAGGCGCAACTGGAGAGGATGGGGCATGAGGTGAAGCTGATCTCGCCCGACCTGTTCGGCTCCATCCCTTGCCCGACCTATCCGGAAATACGGCTGGCCTTCGCCCGTTCGGGCGTGGTGGGGCGGATGATCGCGGCCTTCCGTCCCGATGCGATCCATCTGGCGACCGAAGGGCCGCTCTGCCTGGCGGCGCGGCGCTGGTGCCTGCGCGGCGGCATCCGCTTCACCACCGCCTATCACACCCATTTCCCGGACTATGTGGCGCAGCGCACCGGCCTGCCCGCCGCCTGGTTCTGGCGTTATATCCGCTGGTTCCATGGCCCGGCCGAAGCGGTGCTGGCGTCGACGCCGTCGGTACGGCGGCAATTGCGCGCTCATGGGCTGGCGCAGGTCCGCCCATGGGGCAGGGGAGTGGACCTGACCGCCTTCACGCCGCAGGCGACGCCGCCCGCCTTCTTCGCCGGGTTGCCGCGCCCGATCCAGCTTTATGTCGGCCGCGTCGCGGTGGAGAAGAATCTGGAGGCTTTCCTGGCCAGCGGCCATCCCGGCGCCAAGGTTGTGGTAGGCGACGGTCCGGCCCGCGCCATGCTGGAAAATGCCTATCCGCAGGCGCATTTCCTGGGACCGATGTTCGGAACCGAACTGGCCGGGGCCTATGCGGGCGCGGACATCTTCGTCTTTCCCAGCCGCACCGACACGTTCGGGCTGGTGATGATCGAGGCGCTGGCCTGCGGCACGCCGGTCGCGGCCTATCCGGTCACGGGGCCGGTGGACATCGTCACCCCGGAAAGCGGCGCCTTGTCCGACCGGCTGGAGGACGCCATCGCCGCCGCGCTCCTCTGCGACCGCGGCGCCTGCGCCGCCCATGGCCGGAGCTTCAGTTGGGAACGCAGCGCGGGGGAATTTCTTGCCGGCCTGCACAATATCGATCCCCAGGCGCTCGACAGCGCGGCCTGACGCTTTTCCTTGCCCGGCGGGGCGGGATGCATTATCTCAGGTCGGGCGTGGCCGCCCTGCTTGGGCGGCCCTTGTCGTTTCATGCCGGAGAATTCCCGTGTCCCAGCCTCTCATGCCCCATGCGACCGCCAGTTGGCTGGTCGACAACACCGCGCTGAGCTTCGACCAGATCGCGGAGTTTTGCGGGCTGCATATCCTGGAAGTCCAGGCCATCGCCGACGATACCGCAGGCACCAAATATACCGGCCGCGACCCGGTGCGCGCCCATGAGATCACGATGGAGGAAATCCACAAGGGCGAGGCCAATCCGGATTACCGCCTGAAGATGCTGAAGGGCCCGGAGCCGGTCCGCCGCACCAAGGGGCCGCGCTACACCCCCGTCAGCAAGCGCCAGGACAAGCCGGACGGCATCGCCTGGATCCTGCGCAACCATCCGGAGATTTCGGACGGCGCCATCGGCAAGCTGATCGGCACCACCCGCACCACCATCGCCGCGATCCGCGACCGCACCCACTGGAACATCTCCAACATCGTGCCCAAGGATCCGGTGACGCTGGGCCTCTGCTCGCAGCGGGAACTGGACGCGCTGGTGACGAAGGCGGCGAAGAAGGCGGGCATCGAAGCCCCCACCGATTCGCGCCTGGACGGCGACCGCGAGGCGCTGATCAACGAATTGCGCCGCGAGCGCGAGGACGCCACGCGCCGCGCGGAAGAGGCGCTCAAGAGCGAATCCGACCTGATTTCGGGCACCGCGAAGATCCTCGATCCGTTCAGCGACAACAAGGGTCACCTGTGATGCCGTAACGTCAATCCGCTCCGCGCGGAGGGACGAGATAAAGCACCGCGGCAAGGGCCGCGCCTCGGCATGAGGCGCGGCCCTTGCTGCGGTGCTTTACGCTTGCGTAAAGGGAAAGCGTGACTTAGACTTCCATGCATGGAGAGCAACGAAAACATCTGGAAAACCCGCTATAATCATCCCTTTCCGTGGGAACAGACATTCCCGCCGCTATCGATGGTGGACATGGTGGCGAACAGCGCCACGGCCCACCCGCAGGCGGTGATGATCGACTTCATGGGCCGCAAGACGACCTATGGCGAAATGTGGCGCACCATCCGGCGGGTTGCCAGGGGCTTGCAGGATATGGGAGTGCGGAAGGGCGACCGGGTCGGCCTCTACCTTCCCAACGTGCCCCATTATGTCGCGGCCTATTATGGCGCGATGATGGCCGGGGCCATTGTTGTCAACTATTCCCCCCTCTACACCGCCGCCGAACTGGAGCATCAGGTCGAGGATAGCGGCACGAAGATCCTCTTCACCCTGTCGGCCAGCGCGCTGCTGCCCACGGCGCTGGAGGTGCTGGACAACAGCAGCCTGGAGCGGCTGGTCGTCGGCAGCGTCGCGGAAGTGCTGCCGCCCGCCAAGTCGGTGCTGTTCCGCCTGTTCAAGCGGAAGGAGACCTCCACGGTCCCGCACGATCCGCGCATCACCCCTTATGCCGATCTGCTGCGCCATGGCGAGGATCCCGCGCCCGTGGCCATCGAACCGGAGCAGGACATCGCCCTGCTGCAATATACCGGCGGCACCACCGGCATGCCCAAGGGCGCGATGCTGACCCACCAGAACCTGACAGCCAATGCGCGGCAGGTGCGCCTGATCGATCCCCATCTCGAAGCGCCCGACCGCATATTGGCGGTGCTGCCCTTCTTCCATGTCTTCGCCAATACCTGCGTCCTCAATCGCACGGTGCTGAACGGCGGGGAGATGGTGATGCTGCCGCGTTTCGACGGCACGCAGGTGCTGGCGGCGATCCAGCGGACCAGGGCGACCTCGCTGCCCGGCGTGCCGACCATGTACCAGGCGCTGCTGGATCATCCGGCGACGCCGAATATCGACTTTTCCTCGCTGCGCCTGTGCATTTCCGGCGGCGCGCCCCTGCCGCTGGAGGTCAAGCAGCGGTTCGAGGCGATGACCGGGGCCACGCTGGTGGAGGGATATGGCCTCACCGAAAGCAGCCCGGTCCTCTGTTGCAACCCCTTTGAGGGCCTCAACAAGCCCGGCACCGTCGGACAGCCGGTTTCCGGCACGCGGGTCAAGCTGGTCGACCGAGAAGACCCGACCCGCCCGTCCCCCGAAGGCGAACCGGGCGAGCTGGTCTTTGACGGGCCGCAGATCATGAAGGGCTATTGGCAGCGCCCGGACGCCGACAAGGAGGTGTTCGTCGACGGCTGGCTGCGGACCGGCGATGTCGGGGTGATCGACGCGGACGGCTATGTGAAGATCGTCGACCGGCTGAAGGACATGATCGCTGTAGGAGGCTTCAAGGTCTTCCCCAGCGAGGTCGAGAAAGTCCTCTACCACCACCCGGCGGTCAAGGAAGCGCTGGTGATCGGCATTCCCGACCATTATCGCGGCGAATGTCCCAAGGCCTTCGTGACCTTGCAGGACGGGTCGGACATCGATGGCGCGGCGCTCAAGGACTGGTTGAACCCGCAACTGGGCAAGCATGAGAAGGTGTGCGAGGTGGAGGTGCGCCTGAACCTGCCCACGACGCTGGTCGGCAAGCTGTCGCGCAAGGAACTGGTGGCCGAGGAGCGCGCCAAGGCGGAGGCGGCGGCGCGGCAGACTGGAACCGCGGGCTGATCCTTCCTATCTGTGCGGCCAATGCAGGATAAGGACGCGCATATATGGCCGAAGAGATCGCAACCCTGGCTGGCGGCTGCTTCTGGTGCACGGAGGCGGTGTACCAGAATCTGAAAGGGGTGAAGGCCGTGGAAAGCGGCTATATCGGCGGCGCGCAGCCCGACCCGACCTATGAGCAGGTCTGTTCCGGTGCGACCGGCCATGCGGAGGCGATCCGCATCACCTATGATCCGGCGGTGATCGGCTATGGCGACCTGCTGGACATTTTCTTCGCGACCCATGATCCAACTACGCTCAACCGCCAGGGCAATGACGTCGGCACCCAATATCGCTCGGCCATCTTCCCCCATTCGCCCGAACAGGCGGCGGAAGCGAGGGCGGGCATCGAGCGGGTGCAGGCGGATTGGGCGAACCCCATCGTCACCGCAATCGAGCCGGACGCGCCCTGGTATCCGGCGGAGGATTATCACCAGAAATATTGGGAGCGGGTGGGGGACAGGAACCCTTATTGCATGGCGGTGATCCCGCCCAAGCTCGCCAAATTGCGCAAGGGCTTTGCCGAGCGGATCGAAGCCTCCTAACGGTTCGTCGCCTGAGGCTTGTCCTGCCCGACCGCATCCCTAAGCTTGCGGAAATGACAAGCCGGGGAAGAGATATGAACAAGATCGCATGGATGGCCGCGCCGGCTTTGCTGCTGTTCCTGCCGGGCTGCATTGCCCGGACGGCGGCGAATATCGTGACGGCGCCGGTGCGCGCAGGCAGCCAGGTGGTGGACTGGAGCACCACCAGCCAGGAAGAGGCCGACCGCAATTACGGCCGCAAGATGCGCAAGCAGGAAGCGCGCGAGGCCCGCGAGCGGAAGAAGGAAGAAGAACGCCGCCGCCGCGAATGCCGCGATGCGGGGTATGGTAATTGCGGGTAATCCTGCCGTGAAAACTGCCGTGTTCCTGCGAAGGCAGGAACACGGCTTCAGGCCGCCGCCCGTCGCAGCCGATCGTTGATCGCCACGCCGATACCTTCGTTCGGTATCGGCGCCACGGCGATCCGCTCCGCCGCGCTGGCGTCCGCCATGTGCAGCGCCGCGAAAAGATGCGCTGCCGCTTCCCGCAGGTCGGCATCGGGGCTGAGATTCACATGGCAGGGCATCAGCCCGAAGCCGATCAGATATTCGTCCTTCTCCGCCTTCAGCGCGTTCAGCCGCACCGGCTTGGACGGCGCATAATGGCTTTCCAACTGGCCCGGCGCCTCGATCTTCGCATTGTCGGCGCCCGTCACCACCGGCAGCATGCCTGCCTCCTCCAGCATCGCCGCCGTGACCGGGCCGGGGCGCAGCAGGCGGATGCAGTCGGTTTCCGGGGCGACGATGGTCGATTCCAGCCCTTCGCTGGTCGGTCCTTCGTCCAGGATCATGCGGATCTTGCCATTGAGGCTCGCCATCACATGTTCGGCGCGCGTCGGGCTGATCGATCCGCTGCGATTGGCCGACGGCGCGGCAAGGGGGCGTCCGCTTTCCCGGATCAGCGCCCGCATGGCCGGATGCGCGGGCAGGCGCAGCGCCACGGTCGGCAACCCCGCCATCACCAGCGGCGATAATCCGCTGTCGGCGCGAGCGGGCAGGACCAGCGTCAGCGCTCCGGGCCAGAAGCGTTCCGCCAGCCTGTCCGCCACCGGCGAAAACTCCGCCAGACGCCCGGCCATCTCCCGGTCCGCGACATGCACGATCAAGGGATTGAAGCTGGGCCGCCCCTTGGCGGCGTAGATCGCGGCCACGGCGTTGGAATCCGTGGCGTCCGCCGCCAGGCCATAGACCGTCTCCGTCGGCACGGCGACCGGCTCGCCCGCACGGATCAGCAGCGCCGCCTCGCGCAGCGCCTCGCTGCCGTAGCGGCTTATTCGGGTGGAGAAGACTGGATTTGGGATGGTCACGGCCCCAGCGGTATAAGCCCCGAATTCGGGCAGTAAAAGGCCATTGCTACAGAAGAATGACATGGGCGTCGCGCTTGCCCGTCAAGCGGAGGAGGGCTAAGCGAGGGCGCCATGAACGATGCCCTGCTGACCCGCATTGCCGAAGCGCTGGAACGGATCGCGCCGCCGCCCGCTTCTGCCGCCGATCTGGCCGCTGCGCCTGCCTATATATGGAACGGCGCGACGATCCGGGCGGCGGAGGGCTTTGCGCCGGTGGATTATGCCCTGCTGACCGGCATCGACGCGCAGAAGCAGGCGCTGCTGGAGAACAGCCGCCGCCATGCCGCCGGTCATGCCGCGCATGACGTGCTGCTCTGGGGCGCAAGGGGGACGGGCAAGTCGGCGGTCGTCGCCGCCGTGGTCGGCAAGCTCCAGTCCGAGGGGCAGGACATCGCCCTGCTGCAATGCGCGATCGACGAACTGGCCAGCCTGCCGCAGCTTTTCACTTTGTTGCGGGACACGCGGCGGCCCTTCATCCTGTTCCTCGACGATCTGGGCTTCGATGAGAATGGCGTTGGCGACGCCCGTTCGCTTAGGTCGCTGTTGCAGGGCGGCACGGCGGCGCGCCCGGCCAATGTCCGCCTCTATGTGACGTCGAACCGCCGCCATATCGTGCCGCGCCACCTGTCGGAGCAGGACGACCCGGTCAATCCGCGTGACGTGGTGGACGACAAGATGGCGCTGTCCGACCGTTTCGGGCTGAGCCTGGGGTTCCACGCCATCGACCAGGACGCCTATGTCGCCATCGTCGGCGGCTATGCGGCCAGCCTTGGCCTCAGCTTCGAGCCGCTGGAGGCGATCCAGTGGGCGACCCAGCGCGGCAGCCGGTCCGGGCGCGTGGCCTGGCAATATGTGGTGGAGCTGGCGGGGCGGAACGGCCTCAACATCTAGGCTGTTTGAGATCGACGCTTACGTGCTCCTGCGAAGGCAGGAGCCCAGATCGACGGTGGAACTAGGCTCCTGCCTTCGCAGGAGTACGCGCCGTTTTATTAACAGGCACCGTTTTATCAGCACGCGCCGTTCAATGGCTCGTTCCCCGTCACCTCACTTCGCTGCCGTCACGCGCCAGACGACCCCGCCCACATCGTCGCTCACCAGCAACGCGCCCTTCGCATCGGCGGTGACGTCCACCGGCCGGCCGCGCGCCTCGCCCTGGGGACTGAGGAAACCCGTCAGCACGTCGATCGGCTTGGCCTTGCCGGTCTCGCCATTGTCGCCGAAGGGCACGAACACCACCTTGTAGCCCGACCGGGGTTTCCGGTTCCAACTGCCGTGCAGCCCGACGAAAGCGCCGTTGGCGTAAGGCCCGCCCAGCGCCACCTTGTCGGCGAAGCTGAGGCCCAGCGGCGCGACATGATTGCCCAGCGCATAGTCCGGCCGCTTGGTATATTCGCGGACTTCCGGCCGCTGCGGCTGGACCCGGCGATCCTCGTAACCACCCCAATAATTCCAAGGCCAGCCGTAGAAGGCGCCGAATTCCACCCGCGTCAGATAATCGGGCACCAGATCGCTGCCCAGCATGTCGCGCTCGTTCACCACGCCCCACAGCGCGCCGCTCTTAGGTTCAAAGGCCAGTCCCACCGGATTGCGCAGGCCCGAAGCGTAGATGCGATAGGCGCCGGTCTGCGGATTGACCTCCAGCACGGCGGCGCGATTATCCTCCGTCGCCAGGTCGTTTTCGCCGATATTGCTGTTGGAACCGATACCCACATAGAGCAGCCCCTGCGGGCTGGCGGCCAGGCTGCGCGTCCAGTGCATGTTGGGCGCCTGCGCGGGCAGGTTCAGGATCTTGCGCCCCTTGGCGGCGATCTTCGTCTCGCCCTCCTTGTACGGAAAGGCCATCAGCGCATCGGTATTGGCGACGTAGAGCGTGTCCCCGACCAGCGCCATGCCATAGGGCGAATTCAGCCCGGTCAGGAAAGCCGTCTTGGTTTCCGCCCGGCCGTCGCCATCGGCGTCGCGCAGCAGGGTGATGCGGTTGGCGGACGGCACGCCGGCCCCCGCCTTGTTCATCAGATAGTTCATCACCCGGTTGACGATGCCGCTTGTGGGCCGCGCCGGGCTGTTGGTTTCCGCCACCAGCACGTCGCCATTGGGCAGGCGCAGCAGCGAGCGGGGATGGTCCAGCCCGTCCACGAAGCGATCGACGCTGAGGCCCTTCGCGGGAACGGGCTTTTCCCCACCCTTCCACGGCACGGCCTCCGCGACGTTCATCGTCGGGATCATCTCGCTGCGGGGGCTGGTGAAAACCGGCTCCTTGCCCACATCGGCGCCGGCGGGAAGCCGCGCCGCGTCGCCTCGCGCGAAGTAGAAGAAAAGGCCGACGAGAATGGCCAGCGTGAGGATGGTGAGCGCGATCAGGTGCTTCTTCATGGCGTATCGTTTATGCTGGCCCATGGATGGTGGCAAGGCGCGCAAGTGCCCGATGCGGAGCTATTTTCCCCGGTCCCAGAGCCACAGCAGCACCGCGATCGCGATGCCCAGCGCCGTGCCCGCCAGCAGGCCGGCGCTCGGCTGGCCCATCAGGCCGCCGACGATGGTGCCGCCCAGGATGGTGAGCGCCAAAATGGCGCCTGCGCCGATCGGTTCTTTTCTGCCCTTGGTCATTCCGCGGTCCTTGCCACGGGCGGGGATGCATGGCCAGCGCTTTCCCGCCTGCGCCTTTTCAGGACAGCCTGTCCCACCCTGGGATGGCTGTGCCACGGCGGGACTTGGCTAATGGATCGTTCACCCTCGCAGGCCGCCCTCCGCCGTCGATGGGTGCGGCTGGCATGGGGATTGAACCGCGATCCCCACCGTCAGGGTGGGGACTTTGGGGGGCCAGGTCATGAACATGCCATATCTTTCGAATCGAAAGAGCTATGAGGACGCGGCGGAGCTGATGTCGCTGTTCGGCGACAATGCGGGCTATGAAGCGGCGGCGCGGGCCGACCGCAGCCGGGATCTGGGCAACCATATCCGCTTCTGCCACTGGCGGCAGATCGAGCGGCTGATCGTATTGCTGAACCATGAAGGGGCGATGGGCACGATCCATTGATCGGCGTTTCCGCCCCTTCGCCATGCCGAAGACCGGCGCGGCGAGGGGGCCGGATGCCGCCTTCAGAGCCGCAGGCCGGCGGTTTCCGGTAATCCCGCCAAGATGTTGAGGTTCTGCACGGCGGCCCCGGCCGCGCCCTTGCCCAGATTGTCGAGCGCCGCCACCAGCCGCGCCTGGCCGGTCGCCTCATTGCCGAAGACGAACAGCGCCAGCCGGTCGGTCGCGCCGACATGCTCCAGCCGGACCTGCGTCATCGCCGCGCTGTCCTCCAGCGCTTCCACGCCGACGATGGGCGATCCCGCATAGGCGGCGGCCAACGCCCCATGCACATCCGCCGCCGAAGGCGCGCCGGGCAGGGCGCGCAACTGCAACGGCACCTCCACGATCATGCCGCGATAGGCATTGGCCACGGCGGGGGCGAAGAGGGGCGGGTGCCGCAAGCCGGAATAGCGCTGCATTTCCGGCACATGCTTGTGCGCCAGCCCCAGCCCATAGGGCCGGAACGCGCTCGGCGCGCCCCCGGCGCCCTCATATTCCGCGATCATCGACTTGCCGCCGCCCGAATAGCCGGATGCGCCGGATACCGTCACCGGCCAGTCGACGGGCAGCAGTCCGGCGAGCACCAGCGGCCGCACCAGCGCCAGGAACCCCGTCGGCCAGCAGCCCGGATTGGCGACGAAGCGCGAATTCGCCAGCCTTTCCCGATGCCCCGGCTCCAGTTCGGCAAAGCCGTAGGCCCAGCCATCGGCCACCCGGTGCGCCGTCGACGCGTCGATCACCCGCGTCCGGCCATTGTCGATCAGCGCCACCGCTTCGCGCGCAGCATCGTCGGGCAGGCAGAGGATGACGATGTCCGCCGCGTTCAGCGCGTCCCTGCGCGCCGACGCATCCTTGCGCCTGTCCGCGTCTAGCGCGATGATCGACAGTTCCGGTCGGCCCGCCAGCCGCTCGTTGATTTCCAAACCCGTCGTGCCGACGCCGCCGTCGATGAATATCCTTTGTGTCATGCGCCAATTCTCCGCCGCGCCGTCACGGGTTCCGCATGATCCGCCGCCAGCCGTCCGACGACGTCGGCCAGCGGCTCGATCACCACGCTCATCCAATGGGCGTTGGCATGTATCATGTTATGCTCGTCGGTCATGATGCCGACATGGCCGGGAAAGAAGACGAAGTCCCCTCGTCGGAGCGGCGCGCCGGGCGCGATGGGGGAACCGATCCCCTCGCGCTGAAGATCGGTGTCGCGGGGCGCCTTGATCCCGCACTGGCCGAGCGCCACCTGCACCAGGCCGGAGCAGTCGACGCCGCGATGCCCGCGCCCGCCCCAGACATAGGGCTGGCCCAGATAACGCTCCGCCACCGAAACCCAGTCGCTTTCCAGCGCGTCGATCTCCGCGACATGGCGCTTGTGCACATAGCCTTCGGCGCAGGCGTGGAAATCCCCCTGCGCTTCGGCCGCGAACTGCGCGCCGCGCGGCCAGTAATCGGCAATGGGGGACTTGATGTCGGCGGCGCTGAAAAGCGGGGCGGTGCCGGCGATCACGCGGCTGTTCGACACTTCCCGCGCGTCCAGCGCATCGCGCCGGACATAGCCGACATAGCCGTCATGCCCGCAAAAGCCCCAGGCCCAGTCGGCCGTCACGTCCAGCGCATGGAAGCTCTCCCCGCGCAGCAATTCGCTCACCGCCCGCGCCTTGGGCGTGTCGGACGCCAACAGGGGCGCGCCGGCGGCGACGCAGGTCAGTTCGACGGCGCGGGCATAATGGGCGGAAAACAGCACGCCGGCCAGCGCCAGGTCGGCCAGGTCGCCGCGCGCCGCATGGACCCGCGTGTCCAGCTTGACCGACCGGCCGTCCAGCTTGAATCGGATGCGTTCAGGCGGTGCGTTCCGCAGAGGAGAAGTTGAGGCGTTCATCGCGGCCGGTTCCTGCGATGAAATGGTGAAAGGCGTCAAGAAATTCCGCCCCTTTTGGGGTGCGGGTGATGAAAATATTGCGCCGGTCGGTGGAGTCCCGCTCCCGCCGCAGATAGCCCAGCGCCGATAATTTGTTGAGAGCGCGGGTGATGACCGGCTTCGACACGTTGAGCGCCTCCGCGAGTCCCCGCACCGTATGCGGCCCCGCGCCGATATAGACGGTCAGCATCAGCGCCATCTGCCGGTTGGTGAGGTCGGGCCTGCCGGACCGCACATAATCGACCAATGTGCGCATCCATTGGCCGAGCGGCTTCAGGCCGGGACGGTTCAGCTCTGCGGCTTCATTCTGGGCGGAGTGGGCATCCATGACCTCGTAACGCACGATAGCCAATCCGGTTGCGTAACGGCCTCGACAATCGCTTTCTTTTTACTTTTTGCGGCCGTAGCGCGCTTGCAGCATATGGAAGGCGGCGCGCAATCCCAGCGCCTCGCCCCCCTTCGGGCGTCCCGGCCGCGAAGCGGAGCGCCAGGCGAAGGTGTCGAGATGCACCCAGGGCACGGCGTCGGGCACGAAGCGCTTGAGGAACAGGGCGGCGGTGATCGCCCCGGCAAAGCCGCCTTCGCCCGCATTGTTGATGTCCGCCACGTCGGACTTGAGCATTTCGGCATAGCCGTCCCACAGGGGCAGGCGCCAGGTCGGATCGTCCACCGCCGTCCCGGCCGCATCCATCTCCGCGGCGAGCGCTTCGTCATTGGCGAACAGGGCCGGGAGGTCCGGTCCCACCGCCACCCGCGCCGCCCCGGTGAGCGTCGCATAGTCGATGATGAGGTCCGGCTTGTCCTCTCCCGCCAGCGCCAGCGCGTCGCCCAGCACCAGCCGTCCCTCCGCATCGGTATTGCCGATCTCGACCGTCAGCCCCTTGCGCGAGCGCAATATGTCGCCGGGCCGGAAGGCATTGCCGGACACCGCATTCTCCGCCGCCGGGATCAGCAGGTGCAGCCTGACCGGCAGGCGCGCGCCCATGACGAGCTGCGCCAGCGCCAGGGCATGGGCCGCGCCGCCCATGTCCTTCTTCATCAGCCGCATGGCGGAGGACGGCTTGATGTCGAGGCCCCCGCTGTCGAAGCAAATGCCCTTGCCGACGACCGCGACCTTCGGGTGCCCGGGATCGCCCCAGCGCAATTCGATGAGGCGCGGCGCGAAGCGCTTGTCCGCCGCCTTGCCCACGGCATGGATCATCGGGAAGCCATGTTCCAGCGCGTCGCCCTTCGTCACCTTGCAGTCGGCTTCGAAGCGTTCCGCCACCTTGCGGGTCGCGGCTTCCAGTTCGGCCGGGCCCATGTCGGCCGCAGGCGTGTTGACGAGGTCGCGCACCAGCGCCACCGCTTCGGCCAGGCGCGCGGCGGCGTCGATCTGCGCCACTTCCGCGGTCAGCAGCACGCGCGCGCCCGATCCATTTTCTTCCCTGCGATAGCGGTCGAAGCGATATTGCGCCGTCAGCCATCCCAGCATCGCTGCCCCCGCCGCGCCCTCGGCCAGCCGATAGGCGCCTTCGGGCAAGGCCTCGGCCAGCCTGGCAAGGCACCATGGTCCCAGCTTCGCGGCGGAAGCGACGCCGGCCACCACCGACCAGTCCGCCGCCTCCTCGCCGGGCAGGATGGCGAATTCATGCGCCTTGCCCCTGAATTTCTGGGCGGCCGCCAGGGCGCGTACCCGCTCCGGCTGGCTTCCCAGCCAGCTTTCCAGTCCTTGCGCATCCACGATCCGGATCGAACGGGCGGGTTGATTGTTGTCGGCTTTCAGCAGGTCGGAAAAATCGTTCATGCAATGTGTTTTGGAGAAAGGCGGCGGGTAAGAAAAGCGCAATCTTTCGTCGTCCGAGCGCCTCTTTCGACCGCGCCGTCATTTGCGTCGGACGGCGCGCGGGCATAGATTGAACGGAGTTAAAAGAAGGAGAGACAAGATGATGCACAGCGACGACGGCCGCCTTCAGGCCCTGCGCGCCCGCGCCTATGCGCTGGCGGAAAGCGGGCGTTTCGACGGAGCGCATGCGGTGGAGCAGGCATTGATCGCGGAAGGCTGGCCCAATGCCGGCGCGGCGCTCCAGAGCAGCTATGCGCGCAAGGCGATCAGCGAACGGTGCATGGCGGCGGCCAAGGCCCATTGATGCACGGGATCGAGGGGAGGGGATTGGCGGGACTGCCCCTGGCGGCGGTCCTGCTGCTTTGCGCCTGTTCGCCTTCGAAGGACGCGAAGAATGGGGACGAGGCGGCTCTGCCGGGCAATGACGTCGCGGCCAGCAATTTCGCGAACCGCATGTCCGGCCAGCCGGAGCCGCCGTCGCCCGCCCAACCGTTCGAGCAGAAGGAGAAGACCGATCTGCTCGAATTCGCCTATGCCTATCCCGCGCAGGCCGCGCAGATACCCGTCCTGGCGGAGAGGTTCGGCAATGCGCTGAAGGTGGGGAAGGCGGACGCGCTGAAAATGGCGCGCGAAGACCGGAAGGCCGCCAGGGAGGCCGGCTATCCCTTCCGGGCGCATTCGCTCGAAACCCGCTGGACCGTGGCCGCCGACACGCCGCGCTTCCTGGCGCTCCGATCGGAAAGCTACGTCTATACCGGCGGAGCGCATGGCATGACGGGCTATGAGGCGTTGCTGTGGGACAAGGCGCGCAAGCGGGAGACGGCGGTCACGGCGTTGATGACCTCGCCTGCCGCCTTCGCGGCCGCCATCCGGGACCGCTTTTGCCACGCGTTGGACAAGGCCCGCGCCGAAAAGCGCGGCGCTCCGGTGAAGCGCAGCGATGACGACGACTTCACCAAATGCATCGATCCGATGCAGCAGGTGCTGGTGCCGACATCGAAGGACGGCAAGCTGGTCGACGGCGTGACCGTCGTCATCGGTCCCTACAGCGCCGGTCCCTATGCCGAGGGCAGCTATGAGATCGCGCTGCCGGTGGACGCGGCCATGCGCAAGGCGATCAAGACGGAATATCAGGACGCCTTTGCGGCGGCAGAATGAGGCTGCCCGCCACAATGCACCGTGCCCCTGCGAAGGCGGGAGTCCAGCTATGACGTCGGAACTGGGTTCCTGCCCTCGCAGGAACATGGTGCCCTAAATTGACGGCACTCCGTAAAGGTCATGCTCGTCTGCATCCTCGATCAGCACGTTCAGGATGCTGCCCGGCGCCAGCCCTTCTCCTACATCGCGCAGGAAGACATTGCCGTCGATCTCCGGCGCGTCGGCCTGGCTGCGCGCCGTGGCGCCGATGGAGCCGTCCTCGTCCGCTTCGCCCACCTCGTCGATGATGACGGGCAGCACGCGGCCCACCTTCGCCTGCAAGCGGGCGGCGGAGATGGCGGCGGTCCTTTCCATGATCCGCTGGTATCGTTCTTCCTTGACCTCCTCCGGCACCGCGCCGGGCAGGTCGTTGGCCGCCGCGCCCTCGACCGGCTCGAAGCGGAAGGCGCCCACGCGGTCGAGTTGCGCCTCGTCCAGCCATTGGAGAAGATAGTCGAAATCCGCCTCCGTCTCGCCGGGGAAGCCGACCACGAAGGAGGAACGGATCGCGATGTCAGGGCAGATGTCCCGCCATTTGCGGATGCGGTCCAGCACCTTCGCTTCGTTCGCCGGGCGCCTCATGGCCTTGAGGACCGAAGGCGCGGCATGCTGGAACGGGATGTCGAGATAGGGCGTCAGCAGCCCATCGGCCATCAGCGGGATCACATGATCCACATGGGGATAGGGATAGACATAGTGCAGCCGGACCCAGGGCGGCGTGCCCTCCGCGGTGCGAAGCTGCCCCAGCTCGCGGGCCAGGTCGGTCATGTGCGCGCGAACCTCGCGCCCCTTCCACTGGCGCGCCTCATGCCGGGTGTCGACCCCGTAAGCGGAGGTGTCCTGGCTGATGATCAGCAGTTCCTTCGTTCCGGCATGCACCAGCTTTTCCGCTTCGCGCAGCACGGCGTCGATGCGCCGGCTGGCCAGGTCGCCGCGCAGCGAGGGGATGATGCAGAAGGAGCAGCGATGGTTGCACCCTTCCGAAATCTTGAGATAGCTGTAGTGGCGCGGCGTCAGTTTCAGCCCGCCCTCCGGCACCAGGTCGACGAAGGCGTTGGGTATGGGCGGCGAGGCTTCATGCACCGCGTTCACCACGGCCTCATATTGATGCGCGCCGGTCACGGCCAGCACCTGCGGGAATTTTGCGCGGATCAGTTCCGCCTCATTGCCCATGCAGCCGGTGACGATGACGCGGCCATTCTCCGCGATCGCCTCGCCAATGGCTTCCAGCGATTCCTCCTTGGCCGAATCCAGGAATCCGCAGGTATTGACCAGCACGACGTCGGCGCCGGCATAGTCTGCGGACATCTGATAGCCGTCGGAACGCAGCTTGGTCAGGATGCGCTCGCTGTCGACCAGCGCCTTGGGACAGCCCAGGGACACCATGCCGACCTTCGGCGCTTCGGGAATTTTGGTTGCCATGATCGGCGCGCACATAGGGATTTTTGCGCCCAATGTCACGGGGCCACGCAAAAGCCCTCGGAATCAGGCTGGCGCGCGTGCCTGCCCGGCCGCATCGCCCCGAACGATCTCTATGATGAGATCGCCGGTCTGGAGCTTCGCCGCTTCCTCCTCCCAGAAACCGATGGCGCGTTCCTGACGATGGATGCGCACGCCCAGCCCCGTCCGGATGTCGGACAGCGGCCGCCCGATCTCCTCCGGCAGCACGAAGCGTTCGTTCAGCTTCACCTGACCGCCCGAAGCGGCAAGGTCCGACATGTAATCCGCGATATGCTGGCCGCTGGTGCTGCCCGCCAGCAGCAGCCCGGCGAAGCTGACCGGATTGATCACCGTGGTCGCGCCAGCCTGCCGCGCGGGCAGTTCGTTGTCCTCGTTGCGCACGACGATGCTGATGGGCAGGCGAGGGGCCAAGTGCCGCGCCGTCAGCGTGATCAGGATGGAGGTGTCGTCCCGCCCGGCCGACACGATCATCGTCCGCGCCCGGTGGATCGCCACATCGTTCAACGTCCGGTCCCGCGTCGAATCGCCGCATAATATGTTGCAGCCCAGCGCTTCGGCCTCCGCCAGCGCCTTTTCGACCGGATCGACCACCACGATCTCCCGCGGGTCGACGCCCCGCGCCAGCAATTCCCGCACCGCCTCGGCCCCGCTGGTGCCGAAGCCGGTGACGACGATGTGATTATGCAGATCGGCCTGAATGCGAGCCATGCGCCACCTGTAGAGGATGTTGCGGAAGAAGAGATTATAGGCCGTGCCCAGAAAGATCAGCCAGACGAACAGGCGGATCGGCGTCACCAGCAAAGCCTCGAACAGCCGGGCTTCCGGGCTAACCGGCACGATGTCGCCATAGCCGACCGTCGTCACCGTGACCGTGGTGAAGTAGAGCACGTCGATGAAGCTGATCCGGTTGTCCAGATTGTCCTTCAATCCGTCCCGGCCGACCCAGTGGATCAGCAGCACCAGCCCGATCAGGCCGAAGACCAGCGCCACCCGCCAGCCGAGATCGGCCCAGATCGGCAGCGAAGACCGCCGCCGCAGGAACCCCGCCGCGCTGGACGGCGGCCGGACGGGCATGATCCTCATCGGGCCTTTTCTTCGATGATGTCGAGCGGAAGCGTCGCGGGAACGGCAAGGGCAGGAAAGCGAAGAAGGACCATCCACGACATCGCCACGTCTTTAGCCCCCTGGTCCCGCCATGGCTAGATCGCGTTCGGATCGACGGGCAAGCCGCATGTCCCTGCGCAGGAACACGCCGTCAGCCCATCTGTCCTCCGAAGGCCTGCGCCGTCGCCGCCATCGCGCTGTCCTGCGTCAGGTCGTAATGCAGGGGCGTCACCGTCACATAGCCTTCGGCAATGGCGGCCAGGTCGCTCCCCTCCGGCACGGCGTCGCTCTTGCCGAGGCCGAACCAGTAATAATCATAGCCGCGCGGATCGGTGCCGTGGATGATCTTGGTCCGGTCCACATCGTGAAAGCCCTGCCGCACCACGCGAATGCCCTTCACGGCTTCGGCATCGACCGCCGGAAAGTTCACGTTGAACAGCATCCGGGGGCTGGCCGGCATGGCGATCAGCGGGCGCAACACCCGCTCGCCCCAGGCTCGCGCCGCAGCGAAGGGCACGGCGTCGCCCATCCCCTCCCGCGCATAGACCTGGCTGAGCGCGATCGACCTGATGCCGGAGATCGCGCCCTCCATCGCGGCGGACACCGTGCCGGAATAGGTCACGTCCTCCGCCAGGTTGGCGCCGCGATTGACGCCCGACAGCACCAGGTCGGGCTTCGCATCCTTCATCAGATGGCCGACCGCCATCATCACCGCGTCGGTGGGCGTGCCGGTCACGCTATAATGTTTCTCGCCATGCTGGCGGACGCGCAAGGGGCGCGTCAGCGTCAGGCTGTGGCCGGCGCCGGACTGCTCCTCGCTGGGCGCGACGATCCAGATGTCGTCGGACAGCGTGCGCGCAATTTCCTCCAGCACGGTCAGGCCCGGAGCATGAACCCCATCGTCATTGGTGAGCAGGATGCGCATGTCCTTGAAATCCGTTCGCTTCGAGCGAAGTCGAGAAGCTCATCCACCCCGTTTCTCGACTTCGCTTGTAGCGAACGGGGCAGGCGAATTACGAGTGCCGCAATCGCGTCAGGCCGCCCATATAGGGGGCCAGCACCTCCGGCACGATCACGCTGCCGTCCTCCTGCTGGTAATTTTCCAGCACCGCCACCAGCGTCCGCCCCACGGCCAGTCCCGACCCGTTCAGCGTATGCAGGAAGCGCGTATTCTTCTCGCCCTCCGGCTTGTAGCGGGCGTTCATCCGCCGCGCCTGGAAATCGCCGCAGTTGGAGACGGAACTGATCTCGCGATAGGTCTGCTGGCTGGGCAGCCACACCTCCAGATCCCAGGTCTTGCGCGCCCCGAAACCCATGTCGCCGGTGCAGAGCAGCACCTTCCGATAGGGCAGGCCCAGCGCCTGCAACACCCCCTCGGCCGCCGCGCACATGCGCTCATGCTCAGCCTCCGATTCCTCGGGCTTGCAGATCGCGACCAGTTCGACCTTCTCGAACTGATGCTGGCGGATGAAGCCGCGCGTGTCGCGCCCGGCCGAACCCGCCTCCGACCGGAAACAGGGCGTCAGCGCGGTCAGCCGGAGCGGCAGGCTTTCTGTCGGCACGATCTGCTCGCGCACGAGGTTGGTGAGGGAAACCTCCGCCGTGGGAATCAACCAGCGCCCGTCGGTAGTCCTGAACAGATCCTCCGCGAATTTCGGCAACTGTCCGGTGCCGAACAGCGCCTCGTCCTTCACCAGCAGCGGCGGATTGACCTCCTCATAGCCATTCTCGCCCGACTGGCGGTCCAGCATGAACTGCGCCAGCGCCCGGTGCAGCCGCGCCATCTGTCCGCGCAGCGCAGTGAAGCGCGCGCCGGAAAGCGCTGCGCCGCCCTCGAAATCCAGCCCCAGCGCCGGACCGAAATCGGCATGGTCCTGCGGCGTGAAGGGGAAGCTGCGCGGTTCGCCCCACCGCGCCACCTCGACATTCTGGGTCTCGTCTTCCCCCGGCGGCACGTCGTCCGCCGGCAGGTTGGGGATCGCCGCCAGCCGCGCCGCCAGCGCCTCGCCGATTTCCCGATCCTCCGCCTCAAGAGCGGGCAGGTTTTCCTTGAGCGCGGCGACTTCGGCCTTCAGCGCCTCTGCCGTCGCCATGTCCTTCTGCGCCATCGCCTGGCCGATGGCCTTGCTCGCCTCATTGCGGCGCGCCTGGCCCTGTTGCAGCGCCGTCTTGATCGCCCGGCTCCGCTCGTCGAGCGCCAGCAATTCCGCGCTCAGCGGCTCCAGGCCGCGCCGGGCCAGTCCAGCGTCGAAAGCGGCGGGATTTTCGCGAAGGAAACGAATGTCGTGCATGGGTCAGCCCTATGCCGTTCTGCGACCAGCCGCGCAACCCTGCTCACCGCCGTCCGTTGGTCATGGACTCAGGCGTTGAAGAGAGAGGAACCGGACGATGCAGATAGACCATGGCGCGATGGTGCTGGTGGCCGACGGGCGCAAGATGCTGTTCTTTCGCAACAAGGGCAGCCCGGACTTCCCGAACCTGGAAACGGAAGAGGTGAAGCAGCAGGACAATCCCCCCGACCGGGAACAGGCATCCGACGGCACGGGCCGCGGACCCAATTCGGTCGCCAGCCATCGCGGCTCCGTCGAGCAGACCAATTTCCACGATCTGGAGGAATCGCGCTTTGCCGCCGAGGCGGCAGAATTGCTCAAGCGCCGGGCGCTCGCCAATGATTTCGAGAAGCTGATCGTTGTCGCGCCGCCCACCGCTCTGGGCGAGATGCGCAAACATTATCACAAGGAGGTGCAGAGTCGGCTGGTGGGCGAGATCGCCAAGGATCTGTCGAACCATCCCGTGCCGGAAATCGAGCGGATCATCGCGACGAGCTGAAACCCGATCCGACCGGCGCTCCCCCCGGATCGCCGGCCGGATCGCCCCGCGGTTAACCCTCGGCGCCCGCCTTGGCGCGGGCGAACCGCTTGCGCGCCAGCAGGGCCGCAGCGCCCGCCCCGAACAGCAGCACCATCGGCGGCGCCGGCACATCGGTCGGCGGCGGCGGATGATGATGGTCGCCGCCCGACGAGCTGGAGGATGAGGAGGTCGAAGAGGAGGTGGAGGACGACGTCGAGCTGCTGGTCGACGAACTGGTCGAAGAGGAACTGGACGTCGAGCTGGATGTCGAGGAACTGCTGGTCACATTGCCGCTGGAGGTGGAGACGTTGCCCGACGAAGTCGACACATTTCCCGACGAGGTCGACACGTTGCCGGACGACGTCGACACATTGCCCGAAGAGGTGGAGACCCCGCCCGTGGACGTCGACACGCCGCCCGTCGATGTCGAGACGCCGCCGGTCGAGGTGGAAACGCCGCCGGTGGTCGAGCTGGTCGAACTGGTGATGCCGCCGGTCGAGCTGCTGGTGGAGGAGATCACCACCGATCCGCCCGAACCGCCGCCGCTGCCGCCGAAGAAGCCGCCGAAGAACCCGCCGCCGCCAAAGCCGGGACCGCCCGCCAGCACGACCGGCGCGCCGCCGCCACCGCCGCCGGACATGACCGGCATTTCCGCCGCCGCGACGGGCGCGGGCAGGGGGATGGGCGCGGCCTGGGTGGTCACCGTCACCGTCTGCGGCGCGCAGGACACGGTCTTCACCACGCGCTGCACCTTGCGAACGGCATAATGCTTGCGCGGCGCCGCCTTGACGCTTTTCGTACTCTGGACCCCTGCCGGACGCGCGCTTTCGGCGACGTGAACCGCGCCGCCGCCGATGATCGCGCCGCCGGCGGCGCAAGCGCATAATTTAGCCAATGCCATCCGTACCGACATAGGTTCCACTCTTGTTTGTTTTCGGCCCGGCGCTCTCGCCACTGCGTCGCGCAATAACGGAAGCGGGGTCGTTCCCTGTTGCCAACAACGCAAAACAAAACGTTAACTTCAATGGCGTTAACTCTGAATATCGGGGTCAAGTCGAGAAAAAAACTAATAAAATATGAGCATATATGGTTAACGTCCCATAGTGAGACGGCGGCCGGCCGCTTGGTCGATACGCCCCGTCCATTTTCTTTTATCATCGCCTAGTGCTTGGGAATCGCGAACTTTCCGGGGATAAAACGCGCCGCGATGCGCAGTCGGCGCGCCGCAAGACCGATTGCCCGCTTGTCTCAGGCCGTGGCGCTGGCTATTAGGCGCCGTCAACCACAAGTCACGGATACCCCGGCACTTTCAGCATCGGGGATCCCGCGAGTCGGAGAGCCAGATGGCATCGGTCCTGAATTCCGATAAAGACGGCCAAAATCCGCCGAAATCGGCTGTAACACTCCCACCCGACTATCGTCCTTCCGCAGACGAAGAGTTCATGAACCCGCTCCAGTTGGAATATTTCCGGCAGCGCCTGTGGGACTGGAAGAAGCAGATACTGGCCGAAGCGGAAGGGACATTGGCCGTCCTGCAGAACGAACCGCTCCGGGAGCCCGACCTCAACGACCGCGCATCCAGCGAGACCGACTGGTCGATCGAACTGCGCACCCGCGACCGCCAGCGCAAGCTCATCTCCAAGATCGACGCCGCGCTTCGCCGCATCGACGAGGGCGAATATGGCTATTGCGAAGTGACCGGCGAACCGATCTCGCTGGGCCGTCTGGAGGCCCGGCCGATCGCGACCATGACGGTCGAGGCGCAGGAACGGCACGAGCGGCAGGAAAAGGTCTCTCGCGACGATTAACCTTTTGTCCATGCCGCCATGGCAGGGTCGCCGGGAATTCCAGTGATCTTGCAGGGCGTTGTCGATGGATAGCAATCAGGATGATGGTGGCCGCGGCCCGGCGCGTTCCGGCCCGCGCGACAGCCTTTTCCTGCTCACCAATCTGAGTTCGGCGGACGGCGCTCCGCTCGGCCGCGCGCGGGTCCGCAATCTTTCCGCGACCGGCCTGATGGCCGATTGCGAGCGCGCCATACCAACCGGCCTGCGCATCCGTTTCGACCTGCGCGGCATCGGGCAGGTCAACGGTTCCGTCATCTGGTCGCGCGAAGACCGCATCGGCATCGCCTTTGACGAGCAGATCGATCCGCAACTGGCCCGTCGGCCGGTCTCCAGGCCGGAAGGGCAACGCACGGTGCCCGATTATCTGCGCCAGCGACGGTTCATTCGCTGAGCGGTTTTATGTGACTTTGGCAAGAATTGGCCCGTGACTCCGGACCCTTCGACAAGCTCAGGACAGGCTTGATCCGGGGTTCCGCTGCCTTGGGCTGGGTGCTGTTTACGAGAAAAGCGGGACCCCGGGTCAAGCCCGGAGTGACGAAAGGAGGGTTGGCGGCCCCCCAACAAAAAAACCGTACCAAAGCAGTTCGGCCCGACCTTCGAAAAAAAAAGCCCCGCAGGCCGTCTGGCCCCGGAGCCTCCCAATCATCCGTCACCTTGGAAAAGGGCAGGATCGGCGGCAAGGGACCGCCGATCCATGCCTTTCGCACAGGCGTCACCGCTGTCAGTGTTGCGCCTCCATTTCCTCCTTCAGCCGCAGCTTCTGCTTCTTGAGCGATGCCACAAGGATCGCGTCGGGCATGGGACGACTCGTCTCCGCCTTGATTCGCGCCTCAAGCCCGGCATGCTTGGCTGAAAGAGCTGAAATGTGGCTGTTTTCCATGACATTCTCCTTACGAGGGCAATGGATGAACGAGTAGATCACGATTCGCCGGCCGAGTCTTCGGGCGATTCGCGCTTTGCGACGGGCCGCCTTGAAATTTGCGATGGTTCGTGCCGGCCTGCCGGGCTATCAAGGGGCGATGGGACGGCAATCGGTGCGAAAGTAGGTGTAGGGTGAGCCGCGAAGACATCATGCGTCGGCTGGAATTGCTGCGAATCGAGCATCGCGACCTGGACAGCGCCATTGGCGCCCTGGTCGACTCCGGTTCGGGCGACCAGATGCAGGTCGCGCGCCTCAAGAAGCGGAAATTGCGCCTGCGCGACGAAATGGCGCTGCTGGAGGACCAGCTCGTCCCCGACATCATCGCCTGAATGGCGGGGCGGATTATGGCCGATGCGATCCCGACTGATCCTCAATGAGACAATTCGGGGTTAACGGGGCCGCATCGGGACTGACAAGGCGTCCGCTCTATGGCACATATCCGCCATGAAACTCGCCGCTTCTCTTGACCAGGGCCTGCATCGCCGCCTGGTCGACGGTCTCTATGTCGAAGCCATGGTCATGGCGGACGAAGCGCGCGCCTATTTCGACCTTCGCGACGGGGGCGACGCGGATGTCGACGATCCGGTCCGTCGCGTCGCCTTCGCCTGCGAATCGCTCAAGGTGACGACCCGCCTCATGCACATCATCGCCTGGTTGCTCAGCCAGCGGGCCTGGCAGCGCGGGGAACTCAACGATGCGGAGATGCTGGAGGAGAAATATCGCCTCGGCCACGCCGCGACCACCGATCCCTCGGTGGTCGGCGGCTTCCCCTTCGCCGCCCGCGCCCTGATAGACGGCAGCCAGGATCTTTACGAACGCGTCGCCCGCCTTCAGGATCGCATGGCGCGCCCGCGTGCGCAGGCCGAACCCAATCCCGCCCGCGCCCTGATGGATCGCCTCAACGCCGCCTTCTGATGCGCTGTAATGGGCCAGTCGCGGCCTTTGAGCGCCAAGGCGATGTTCGTTTCCTGTCCTCGCCCGCGCTCCAGCCGGAATCGCCGCACAGCCTGTCCTGCCATGATCTTGGGGGCTGGCCATCTGCCCGATATCTGGTCTAGATCAGCGATATGAACATCGGTTTGCGGACCTGCCGCCGCATTTCAGGCCTGCCGCAAGCTGCTCTGCTCGTGCCGCTGCTTCTGCTCGCGCCCGCCGCTCATGCGCAAGCGGAGCCGCAGCCTGGCGCGCAGCCGGTTCCCGATCAGCCCGATCCCGACCTGGCCCCCATGCCGGACATCGGCGTCGACTGGCCCGACATGGGGCAGCCCGACATCGTCACGCCGATGGTCGAACTGCCGCCCCAGCCCTCCGATGCGCCGCAGCAGGCGGTCGCCCCCGAAGCCATGGAGGAACCGGCCGAGGAGACCCCCACCTATACCCAGACGGGCGCGGACACGGGTGAGGAACGCCGCTACACCGTCGCGCTGGATGGCGTGGAGGAGATTGCCGACGCCCGGTTCACAAGCCGCTTCAACGAATTGTCGGTGCTGCGCCAGGGGGAGGGGAAGCCTGCCAACCTTGCCCAGATCAACCGCCGGATCAAGGAGGACAGCGACCTGCTCGACCGCCTGCTGCGCGCCAAGGGCTATTATGCGGCGCGCATTCGCGGCGCTGCGGCGCCGCCGCCGGCGGGCAGCGACAGGCTGGCCGTCACCTTCCGGATCGTGCCGGGCGCTCGCTATCTGCTGTCGTCCGTCGAACTGAAGGGCCTGGAAAGCACCGGCGAGCGCGAGGCGAAATTGCGCGCCGCCTTTCCCCCCGGGCCAGGCGATCCGGTCGACGCCGACGCCATCCTGGCCGGGCAGCAATCCCTGGCCGTCGCGCTGCTCGAAAACGGATTTCCCTTCGGCAAGGTCGAGGAACCGGAAGTCCGCATCGATCATGAGGAGCGCAAGGGCGATCTGGACATCGTCGTCAATCCGGGCGCCTACCGCACCTTCGGCAGGATCGTCATGGCCAATGACGCGCTGTTCAGCGCCCGCCATGTCCAGCGCATCGCCCGCTTCCGCCCCGGCGACACCTATATGGCGTCGGATGTCGAGGATCTGCGGCAGGCGCTGGTGGCCACCGGACTCGTTTCTTCCTTGACCATGACGCCCAGGGACGCGGGGGACGGCGAGCATGTCGACCTGGCCATAGACGCCCGTCCCGCGCCGCTGCGCACCATCGCCGGGGAACTGGGTTACGGCACGGGGGAGGGTTATCGCGCGGAGGTGAGCTGGACGCACCGCAACTTCTTCCCGCCCGAAGGCGCGGTGACCCTGCGCGGCGTGATCGGCACGCAGGAGCAGACGGCATCCTTCACCTATCGCCGCAACAATTTCCGCCGCCGCGACAATGTGCTGACGGGCCTGCTTTCCGTCAGCAACATCAAGCGCGATGCCTATGACGCGCGCACCATCACCCTGTCGGGCGCGCTGGAGCGGCAGACCAACATATTGTTCCAGAAGAAATGGGTCTGGCGCATCGGCGGCGAACTGATCGCTTCGGACGAAGCGGATGCGTTCAGCAACGGCAACCGCCGCACCTTCCTGATCGGCGCCATCCCCTTGAGTCTCACCTATGACGGCAGCGACGACCTGCTGAATCCCAGCCGGGGTTTTCGCCTGGGCGGCCGCGTCAGTCCCGAACTGTCCTTCCAGAACAGCACCTTCGGCTATGCCCGCGTGCAGCTTGACGGCAGCGTCTACCGGCCGATGAACGACCGCATCGTGCTCGCCGCCCGCGCCCGTTTCGGCACGATCCTGGGGTCCACGGTGGACCGGATCGCGCCATCGCGGCGCTTCTATGCTGGCGGCGGCGCGTCGGTGCGCGGCTATGGCTATCAGGCGATCGGCCCTCGATACGGCCCCGGCGACGATCCGGTCGGCGGCAAGAGCTTGGCGGAATTCTCGCTGGAATCGCGCATCCGATTCGGCGATTTCGGCGTCGTGCCCTTTGTCGATGCCGGCAATATCTCGACCAGCTTCCTGCCGCGCTTCCGCGACCTGCGCATCGGCGCGGGGCTGGGGGTGCGCTATTACAGCAGCTTCGGCCCGATCCGCATCGATGTCGGCACGCCGCTCAATCCGCAGTCGGACGATCCCAAGGTCGCGGTCTATGTCTCGCTGGGGCAGGCCTTCTGATGGCCGTGGAGACGCCCGCGCCGCGCCGCCGCCGCGCCTGGGACGGCCGCTGGCAGCGCTGGGTAGCGGGCGTGATCGCGATGCTGCTGCTGATCGTCGCGGGCACGCTGGCCTGGCTCGACACCGCGCCCGGCCATCGCTTCCTCGTCGCCCGCATCGCGAAGATCAGTCCGCCTTCGGGCCTGCGCATCCATGTCGACCGGATCGACGGCAGCATCTATCGAAAGGCGGTCCTTCACGGCCTGACCCTGTCCGATCCCAAGGGCGCGTTCCTGGACGCGCCGCGGGTGGAACTGGACTGGTGGCCCTTCGCCTGGCTTTCCAACCGGCTCGACATCGACCGGCTCGTCATTCCGCGGGCGGCCCTGCACAAGCTGCCCAGGCTCAACCCTAGCGAGCGCGAGGGGCCGATCCTGCCCGGCTTCGACATCCGGTTGATGCAATTTTCGGTCGGCCGCCTCACCATCGACCGGCGCGTCACCGGGAAAATCCAGCAGGCGACGCTTTCCGGCGACGCCGATATTCGCGGCGGCCGCGCCATTATCGATCTGTCCGCCCGCGTGCTGAATGGGGAAGACGCGCTCAACATCGCGCTCGACAGCCGGCCCGACGACGACAGGTTCGACCTGGACGTCACGGTCAATGCGCCCAGGGGCGGCGTGCTGGCGATCATGGCCGGGCTCAGGCAGGACGCCAATCTGCGCATCCAGGGGCGGGGAAGCTGGACCCGCTGGGACGGGCGCCTCGCCGCCACGCTGGACAGCGAGCCGGCCGTTGACCTGAAGCTGGCGGCCCGCAGCGGCGCCTATGCCGCAACCGGCACCATCGAGGGGCGCGCCATGGCCGGGCAAGGCCTTGTCCAGCGCCTCTCCGCGCCGCGCCTGGCCATGCAGGCAAGCGGATCGATGGCCGACCGGGTGATCGACGGCAAGCTCTCGCTCCGTTCCGCCGCCATCGATCTCGACGCGGACGGCGCCATCGACCTGCGCAACAATGCGTTCGACAATCTGCTGGTCGATGTGAAGCTGGCGCGCCCGCAGGCTTTGCTCAAATCGATGGGCGGCCGGGACGTCGCGGCCAGAGTCCGGCTGGACGGCCCGCTCTCCGGTTTCGGCTATGAATATCTGCTCACCGCCAGGCAACTCGCCCTCGGCAAGACGGTGATCCACGATGTCCGCGCCGACGGCAAGGGGCGCCGGGCGAAAGGCGGCCCGGCGCTGATCCCCGTCCATCTGCGCGCCCGGCGCCTGGACGGCCAGGGTCCGCTGGTCGAGGGCATCATCCGCAATTTCGACCTGGACGGCGTGTTGCAGCTCAGGAACCAGCAGATCGTCAGCAATCCGATGACGGTGCGGTCCGACAAGCTGCGCGGCAGGCTGCTTTTCCTCGCGGACCTGAAATCCGGCCGCTACGACATCGGCCTGGACGGCCAGATCAGCGGCCTGGCCATTCGCGGCCTAGGCATCGTCGACCTGACGTCGAAGCTGCGCGCCGTGCCCGGCGCGCGGGGCGCCTTCACCCTGAGCGGCAATGCGATGGCGCGGATGCGGCGGCTGGACAATGGCTTCCTGCGTTCGCTGGGCGGCGGCCTGCCGGTGTTGCGCAGCGGCCTGTCCCTTGGGCCGGACGGGCAGCTTCGGTTCACTGACCTCCGCCTCCAGGCGCCGCTGCTGACGCTCTTGGCCAAGGGCTATCGTCGGCACGACGGCACGTTCCATTTCGAAGGCAACGGCCAGCACGGAAGCTACGGTCCGCTGCGCCTGACGCTGGACGGCAGAATCGACCGCCCTACCGTCGATGTCGTGCTGCAAAGTCCGTTGAAGGCGCTGGGGGTCACCGACCTGCACGCCCATCTGGTTCCCGATGCGGCAGGCTATGGCTTCACGGCGGAGGGGGGATCGACCCTCGGTCCCTTCACCGGAAACGGCGCGATCCTGCTGCCGCCGGGAGGCCAGGCCATCGTCCGCATCGCCCGCGTCACCGCATCGGGCGTCAGCGCCAGCGGCGACCTGCGCCCGGTGACCGGCGGCCTGGACGGCGTGCTGGACGTCGGCGGCCCGGTGACCGGCACCGTCGCCTTCGCCCCGATAAACGGCGTGCAGCAGTTGAAGCTCGCCCTCGCCGCCACCGACGCCAGTTTCGACGGCCCGACCAGCATCGCGGTGCGCCGGGGCAAGCTGGACGCGACGATCCTGCTCGACCCTTCCGGCACGACGATCGGCGCCACGGCGCAGGCGCGAGGCCTGCGTGTCGGCGCGATCCAGATCGGGCGCCTTGCCGCCACTGCCGATCTGGTCGACGGCAGCGGCAAGGTGACGGCCAGCCTTTCCGGCCAGCGCGGCCGCCTCTTCGACCTCAGCGGCGAAGCGCAGGTCACGCCCGGTCGCATCCAGCTTCAGGCCGGCGGCACTGTCGACAAGCGGCCGATCAAGCTCAATCGCCCCGCCATATTCACCCGCACGCAGGACGGCTGGCGGCTCGATCCCGCATCGGTCGGCTTTGCGGGCGGCTCGCTCCAGCTCGGCGGGGAACTCAGCGGCCAGACCACCAGCATGGAGGCGCGGCTGCAAAGGCTGCCGCTTTCGCTGCTGGACGTCGCCTATGACGATCTGGGCCTGGGCGGCACGGCGACCGGCTCGCTCAGCTATGTCCACACTCGCGGCGGCATGCCCACCGGCAGGGCGGACCTGCGCGTGCGCGGCCTGTCCCGATCCGGCCTGTCCCTAAGCTCCCGCCCGGTCGATGCGGGCGTGAACGCGGTCCTGACCCATGACCGGCTGGCCACCCGCATGATCTTCGTCGCGGACGGCCAGACCATCGGCCGCGCCCAGGCGTTGCTCACTCCTTTGGGCGTCGAAGGCAGCCTGGTGGATCGGCTCAACCGCGCGCCCCTGTTCGCGCAGCTTCGCTACAACGGCACCGCCGACACGCTCTGGCGCCTGACGGGCGTGGAGATCGTCGACATATCCGGCCCGGTCGGCGTCACCGCCGATGCGCGGGGCACGCTGGGCAACCCCGTCATCACCGGATCGCTGGCGACCGGCAATGCCGCGATCAACAGCCCCGTCACGGGCATGCGCCTGCACGGCGTCAGGGCGCGGGGCCGCTTTTCCGGCGCGCAACTGGTCATGACGGATTTCGCCGCCACCGCGCAAAATGGCGGCAGCGTCACCGGCACCGGCAGCTTCACCTTCATGGGGCTTGCGGGCGTCGGCATGGACCTGCGCCTCCAGGCGGAAAATGCCGCGCTCCTCGAACGGGACGACATCGCCGCCACCGTCACCGGCCCGATCACCATCGGGTCCACCGGCAAGGGCGGCACCATCGGCGGCGACCTGGTCCTCAACCGCAGCCGCTTCACCATGGGGCGCGCCGCCGCCGTGGCGCAGATCCCCGAACTGCGCGTCATAGAGATCAACCGTCGCGGCGACGAGATAGAGCGGCCCCGCACCAGCATTCCCTGGGATCTCACGATCAAGGCGCGCGCGCGCAACCGCCTGACCGTCACGGGCCTTGGCCTGGAGAGCGAATGGCGCGCCAATCTGGACATTGGCGGCACCGTCGCCAGCCCGGCCATCGCCGGCACCGCCGATCTTGTCCGCGGCACCTATGATTTTGCCGGCCGCCGCTTCGACCTCAAGGAAGGCAAGATCCAGTTCGACGGCCGCACCCCCGTCAACCCGACGCTCGACATCGATGCGGAGGCCAATGTGAGCGACCTCACCGCCACCATCCATGTCGGCGGCACCGGCCTCAAGCCTGCGATCAGCTTTACGAGCGTGCCCGCCTTGCCGCAGGACGAACTGCTGTCCCGCATCCTCTTCGGCACGTCGATCACCAACCTGTCCGCGCCCGAAGCGCTGCAACTCGCCTCGGCCGTGGGTTCGCTCCAGGGGCAGGGCGGCCTCGACCCGATCAACGCCGTGCGCAAGGCGGCGGGGCTGGACCGGCTGCGCATCATCGCTGCCGATCCGACGCAGGGGCAGGGCACCTCCATCGCGGCGGGCAAATATCTGACGCGCAAGACCTATGTGGAACTGATCACCGACGGGCAGGGCTATTCCGCGACCCGCATCGAATATCAGGTCACGCGCTGGCTCTCGCTGCTCGGCGCCATATCCACCCTTGGCCGCGAAAGCGCCAATGTCCGCGTCTCCAAGGATTATTGACCGTGCCCAGATCCCGCATCGACGCAGCCGCCGCGATCAGCGTCATGGACCTGTTCACCATCGGCATCGGGCCGTCCAGTTCGCACACGGTCGGGCCGATGCGCGCCGCGCTGATGTTCATGGATTCGCTGCCCGCCTTACCGGCCCGCGTGCAATGCGAACTCTACGGGTCGCTCGCCCTCACCGGAAAGGGGCACGCGACCGACACGGCCATATTGCTCGGCCTTTCCGGATACCGTCCCGAAAGCGTCGATCCCGACGCCATTGCCGACATCCTTGCCGCCATCCGGGGCGAGCGGCGCATACGCGCCGGCAGCGCGGCGGGCCGCTTCGTCCCCTTCGACGAAACCGCCGACCTCCTCTTCCGCACGGGAGAGTTTCTGGAGGCGCACAGCAACGGCATGCGCTTTTCCGCCTGGCTCGACGGGCAGGAGGAGCCGCTGGTCCGCGACTATTATTCGGTCGGCGGCGGCGCTGTCCTGCCGGGCGCGGAGGCGATCGCCGCCGACGCGCCGCTCGGCCATAATGTCGTCCAGCCCTATCCCTTCTCCTCCGGCGCGGAAATGCTGGCGCTGGGGGAGAGCACCGGCCTCAGCATCGCGACGCTGGTGCTGCGCAACGAAGGGGCCTGGCGCGCGCCTCAGGAAACCGAGGCTTTCCTGGACAGCGTGATCGACGCGATGAGCGCCTCCATCGATCGCGGCATCAAGGGGGAAGGGCTGCTGCCCGGCGGCCTCAAGGTCCGCCGCCGCGCCCGCGCCATCCATAACCGGCTGCTCCTGCAGCAAAATGCCCTCGGCCCGGCGCAGATCTTCGAATGGGTCAGCCTCTTCGCGCTCGCGGTGAATGAGGAAAATGCCGCCGGCGGCCGCGTCGTCACCGCGCCGACCAACGGGGCGGCGGGCGTCATCCCCGCCGTGCTGCATTATTATCGCCGCTTCGTCCCCAGCGCCGACCGGGATGGGGAGCGCCGCTTCCTGCTGACCGCCGCCGCCATGGGTTTCCTCTACAAGAAGCGCGCCTCCATCTCCGCCGCCGAAATGGGTTGCCAGGGGGAGGTGGGCGTCGCCTGTTCCATGGCAGCGGCTGGCCTCGCCGCGGTGCTGGGCGGCACCAACCAACAGGTGGAAAATGCCGCGGAGATCGGCATGGAGCATAATCTGGGCCTCACCTGCGACCCCATTGGGGGGCTGGTGCAGATCCCCTGCATAGAGCGCAACACCATGGGCGCAGTGAAGGCGATCAACGCGGCCTATCTCGCGCTGCAGGGCGACGGCCGCCATATCGTCAGCCTGGACGCGGTCATAGAAACGATGCGCCAGACCGGCGAGGACATGGCCAGCCGCTACAAGGAAACCAGCCTCGGCGGCCTGGCCGTCAATGTCGTCGAATGCTGATCGACTCGTCGCCCGCACGCCTCGCCAAGCCGATGAGCCGAGCCGCTTCTGTGGCATAAATGACACGAATTCAGCCGTTTATCTCCGGTTCATGCAACCTCGTGGGACTTCCGCGACTTCATCGTCTCCCCAGCTGAGAGGGGATGAGAAGATAAAGTGGAGTACCCGAATATGCACAAGATCCTGGCCGCAACCCTCCTGACCGGCGCAGCGGTCGCAAGCCCCGCTCTGGCGCAGGACGTCAATCCCACCTTCACCGGCCCTCGCGTCGAGGCGATTCTGGGCTATGACCATACGGGCGCCGGCAGCAGCGTCGACAATGACAATGACCGGGACGACCAGTCGATCGATGGCCTGCTCTATGGCGTGGGCGCTGGTTATGACGTGAACCTTGGCAGCGCGGTCGTCGGCGTCGAGGGCGAATTTACCGACTCCACCGCGAAAAGCGGTCGATCCGACCCCACCGACCAGTTCGGCTTCGGCCGCGTCAAGCAGGGCCGCGACCTCTATGTCGGCGCGCGGGCGGGCATCCTGGCCAGCCCGAACACGCTGGTCTATGTGAAGGGCGGCTACACCAACACGAAGCTGGATGTGCTGGCCGGCAACACGAATGTGGAAACCGACACCAATTTCAAGCTGGACGGCTGGCGCATCGGCGCGGGCGTGGAGCGGGCCATCAACGCCAACACCTTCGCCAAGCTCGAATATCGCTATTCCAAATATGAGGATGCGCATATCGATTTCGCCGACGGCACCACGACCGACGAATTCGGCATCGACACCGACCGGCACCAGATCGTCGCAAGCCTGGGCTGGCGCTTCTGATGGACGTTGGGATAGGGGAAAGGCGGTGTCTTATCCCCTCTCCCAACTCCGCCTACGGAAGGCGGACAATGCGGGATGGTGGGAAATGGCCATCATAAAACATTCCCCTCCCGCAGACGGGAGGGGCTAGGGGTGG